>CAJTRU010000006.1:0-30264 GCA_910579085.1 uncultured Lachnospiraceae bacterium
AGGGATACTATGCACTGCTGCGTGGGCTGACGTAGCGGAAGCGTGCCCTGTCATGTAATAATTTAGTGGAACACCAGAAACTCTGCGTCCGCCCATACAAAAACACAGGATAACCGGAAACCATCCACAATCAATTATTGACATTATTATTAAATTACCATAGAATATTAGTTACATGTTATTTAGGAATTTTTGGTTATTTTTTAGAATTTATGGAGATTAATTATGAAACAGAAAATAGAACTTGGCAAAACCCAGGAACTTATTGTTACTAAAGAAACAAATTTTGGTGTATACTTAAATACTCCTGGCGGTGATGAAACATGCCACATCCTGCTGCCAAAATCACAAGTCCCTGAAGGGACAAAACTTAAGGATGTTCTGGAAGTTTTTGTATACAAGGACTCAGAGGACAGGCCTATTGCAACTACCCAGAAGGCTATGGTTGAACTTGGCGGTATTGCACGCCTGCATGTTAAGGAAATATCACATATTGGCGCATTTCTTGACTGGGGGCTTGCTAAAGACCTGCTGCTGCCTTTTAAGGAATGGATTTATGAAGTCAAACAAGATGATGAAGTTTTAGTTACACTCTACCTTGATAAAAGTGAAAGGCTATGTGCCTCTATGAAGGTTTACGAACTTTTAAGATGTGACTCACCTTATAACAAAGATGATGAAGTTGACGGAAGGGTATATGAAACTAGTGATAACTTTGGTATATTTATTGCTGTTGATGACAAATATTCAGCTCTCCTTCCAAAGAAAGAAGTATTTGAAACATACCATATTAACCAGCAGGTACATGCAAGGGTAACACAAGTCCTTGAAGATGGAAGGCTTACATTAAGCGTTAAAAAGAAAATACCTGAACAGATGAATGAAGATGCAAAATATATTTTTAACTGTCTTAAAGATGCTGGCGGCTTCCTTCCATTTAATGATAAGAGTGACCCAAAAGACATTAAAAGCCAGTTCCATATGAGTAAAAATGCTTATAAGCGCGCTATCGGGCATCTCCTGAAAGACCGCCTTATTACTATTGAAAGTGATGGAATACACATGGTTTAATAACAATAAAGCCAAAAATCCCAGCGGGCAGTTATCTCTGCCTTGCCGGGATTTATTATATTTATTATATTTATTTTATTCCATAAATTCCCCATACTGCCTGAACCTCTTATATCTCCTGCCTAAAAGCCCTTCTGTTGAAAGTCCCCTTAATTCTGGCAAGGTTTCCCTTAATGCAGTTTTTATCTGGTCTGTTGTAAATTTAAGGTTATTTTCAATGCCTTCTTTAGGTTCGTAAAATATCCTGTCTACAATACGGTCTTTCATAAGGTCTTTTGCTGTCATCTTCATAAGTGTTGCTGCTTCTTCTACCCTTGACGAATCTCTCCAGAGTATACTTGCAAAGCCTTCTGGCGAAAGTACAGAAAAAAGCCCGTTTTCAAGCATCCACACTGTATCTGCAACTGCAAGCGCAAGCGCCCCGCCGCTGCCGCCTTCACCTGTAAATATACTTATAACAGGTGTTTTAAGGCTGGACATCTCTTTAAGGTTTCTTGCAATAGCTTCACCCTGTCCTCTTTCTTCTGCACCTATTCCCGGATATGCACCAGCAGTATTTATAAAAGTTATTACAGGACGTTTAAATTTCTCTGCCTGTTTCATAAAGCGCAAAGCCTTACGGTATCCCTCTGGACCTGGCTGGCCAAAATTGCATTTTACATTTTCTTCCAGGTCATGCCCTTTCTGTATTCCTACAACAGTAACTGGTATTCCTTCAAAGCTTGCAATACCGCCTATTACAGCACCATCATCTGCATAAAACCTGTCACCGTGGAATTCCAGGAAATCCTCAAATATATCTTCTATAAATTCTTTTGTATTAGGTCTCGCAATTTTTCTGGCAATTGCTACCTTCCTCATTGTATCATTCATAAAAATCCCCCATGCTGCCTCTGGTGGCATAAATGTCATAACAGACAGGCTGCTTCTACGCCTGGCCTGTCAGCTGCTATGCAGTTTTAAAATAGTTGCAAGCTCTTCCCTTAGTTTTTTACGGTGTACTATCCTGTCCGTAAAACCATGTTCTAACTGGAATTCTGCTCTCTGGAAACCTTCTGGCAGCTTCTGGTGTATAGTCGCTTGTATAACCCTCTGGCCTGCAAATCCAATAAGTGCCTTTGGCTCTGCAAGAATAATATCACCAAGCATTGCAAAACTTGCTGTTACACCACCAGTTGTAGGGTCTGTAAGTACTGTTACATATAAAAGTCCTGCTTCATCATGTCTTGCAATCGCAGAAGACACTTTTGCCATCTGCATAAGCGAAATAATGCCCTCCTGCATCCTTGCGCCGCCTGATGTTGTAAAAATTACTATAGGCAGCCTGTATTCAGTTGCATATTCAACGGCACGGGTAACCTTCTCGCCAACTACTGAACCCATGCTTCCCATCATGAAATGGCTGTCCATTATAGCAAGGACTACCTCATAACCATCAATTTTAGCATGGCCTGTTACTACAGCCTCTGGTATTCCAGCCTTTTTCTGTGCATTTTCTATTACTTCATCATAGCCCGGGTATCTCATAGGGTTCTTTGGCTTCATGCCGCTGTCAAGTTCTATAAAACTTCCTTCATCACATGTAATGGCAATTCTTTCCTCTGGACTCATTCTGAAATGTGCATCACACTCAGGACATAATTTATATTCTGTAACCTCTTTTTTATAAATTATGGATTTACATGTATTGCATTTAATCCACATCCCGTCAGGTATAGATGGCTCATTTCTCTTTTTCCTTCTGTCACTCTTCTTTTTGTCATCACTGCCATCCAATGAAAAATAACTCTTTTTACCAAATAAATTCACAGTATCATTCCTTCCACTCTTCTAAAAAAGATTCTAAAAATGAAGTATTAAAATTACCTTTCTGGTAATCTGGATTATTTAAAATACTATTCTGGAACTCTATATTAGTATCAATTCCATCTATAATAAATTCATATAGTGCACGTTTCATCTTTGAGATTGCCTCTTTCCTGCTGTTTCCATGAACAATCACTTTAGCTATCATGGAATCATAAAACGGAGGAATCTCATACCCTTCATACACTGCTGTATCTACACGTATTCCAAGCCCCCCTGCTGGTATAAGCAGATAATCAATAAGCCCAGGACATGGGGCAAAATTACGTGACGGGTTCTCTGCATTAATACGGCACTCAATAGAATGGCCGTTTATTTTAATGTCTTTCTGGCTAAAGGAAAGCTTCTTTCCATCAGCTATATTAATCTGTTCTTTTACAATATCAACGCCTGTAACCATTTCTGTAATTGGATGTTCTACCTGGATACGCGTATTCATTTCCATAAAATAATATTCCTGTGATGCTTCATCATACAGGAATTCAATAGTGCCTGCACTCTGGTATCCTGCTGCTTTTGCAGCCAGTACCGCAGAATTACACATCTTTCCGCGCACATTTTCTGGCAGGACAGGGCATGGGGCTTCTTCAAGCACTTTCTGGTTCTTCCTCTGGAGTGAGCAGTCCCTTTCACCAAGATGTATAACATTGCCATGTGAATCACCTAATACCTGGACTTCTACATGCCTTGCTTTCTCTACAAGCTTTTCCATATACATTTTGTCATCACCAAAAGCTTTAATTGTCTCACTTCTGGCAGACTCAAAAGCCTCTTCCAGTTCTTCCTCTGAACGCACTATCCTTATGCCCTTGCCGCCGCCTCCAGCAGATGCCTTTACCATTACAGGATATCCAAGTTTATTTGCAACTTCATATGCTTTTCCTGTATCTTCAATGACACCATCACTTCCAGGTATAACAGGCACACCTGCCTTTACCATCATATCCCTTGCATTAGATTTATTGCCAAGTGCATCAATTACCTGGGCAGAAGGCCCAATAAACTTAATATTACATTCTTCACACATAGCTGCAAATGTACTGTTCTCTGAAAGAAAACCAAAACCTGGATGTATTGCCTGTACTTTTTTCTCTACAGCAGCACATATTATATTATTCATATTCAGATAACTGTCATGCACCTTTGCTGAACCAATGCATACAGCCTCATCAGCAAGCTGTGTGTGCAGTGCCTCCCTGTCAGGTTCAGAAAATACTGCTACTGTCTTAATCCCCATTTCGCGGCATGCCCTTATTATACGTACTGCAATTTCACCGCGGTTGGCAATTAAAATCTTGTCAAACATATACCCCTCCAATCAAACGGCTGTACCAGCCGCCACTAACCAATCATAAATACCAGTTCTGCCTGGGCGGCAACCTTATCGCCAACATACGCTGTACCCTGGCCAATCCCGGCATTTTTCTTTAACTTTTCTATTTTAACTTCAAGACGGAGGGTGTCGCCTGGAACTACCTTCTTCTTAAACTTGGCATTTTTAATACCCCCAAAATATGCTGTTTTCCCTCTGAATTCATCCATTGAAAGTATTGCAACCGCCCCTGCCTGTGCCATTGCCTCAACTATAAGCACACCTGGCATAACAGGTTCTTGTGGGAAATGCCCTGCAAAAAATGGTTCATTATATGTTACATTTTTAATAGCTGTTACGGATTCCCCCTCAGCTATTTCTTCTATTCTGTCAAGCAGGAGAAATGGCTGCCTGTGAGGAATAATTTCCATAATCTCCTTTATATCCATTGCCATAATTAATACCTCATTTCTGTGCTGCATTAAATACCTTTGTATTATAAAAGCCTGAAAAGTTTCTCACCAAATTCTACAAACTGCCCATCCTCAACTAATACTTCTGCAATTTTTCCGCTCTTCTCACTTGTAACTTCATTCATAAACTTCATGGCTTCAATTATACATACGATATCACCCTTTGAAACAGTATCACCTACATTTACATAAGGTGGTTTCTCTGGTGAAGAACTCTGGTAAAATGTACCAACAATAGGTGATGTTATAAAGTTGCCATTCTCTGCATCATCTTCATCTTTTGCCATTTTATCTGCTGGCAGGGAATTTAAAAGATTATCTGTTTCCTGCTTTTGCAAACCATCATTGCCAGCAGAAGGCATTTTGCCTGCCATAAACACAGCCTCTGGCCCTTCCATCTGGAAAGGTGCTTGTGGCAATGGTGGCACAGACGGTGGCATAGGTACTGCCTTGCCCCTGTTAAGACGTACAACTGCATTGTCAAGCTGCACTTCCATATCATTAAGGTCTGTCTTTTCAAATATGGCAATAAGTTCTTTTACTTCTTCAAACTGCATAATTTATATCCCCTCCCGTTAATTTTCCCATTTCTTAAAACAAAGCACACCATTATGCCCTCCAAATCCAAATGTATTGGACAGTGCATAAACAGCCCCGTCAGCTTTTCTTCCAGTATTTGGAATATAATCAAGGTCACATTCCTCATCAGGGGTATTGTAGTTAATTGTAGGAGGCAGGAAGCCTTCTTCAAGGGCTTTTAAGCACACTATCGCTTCAATAGCACCAGCAGCGCCAAGCAGATGCCCTGTCATGGACTTAGTTGAACTTACAGGTGTTTTATATGCTTCATCTCCAAACGCAAGTTTTATTGCTGCTGTTTCTGATGCTTCATTAGCATGTGTACTTGTTCCATGCGCATTAATATATGCTACATCCGCAGGAGTTATTCCAGCTTCTTCCATTGCTAGTTTCATAGCCCTTGCTGCACCTGAACCATCAGGTGAAGGGGCTGTCATATGATATGCATCACAGGTTGAACCAAAACCGGTTATTTCACCATAAATTGTTGCATTACGTGCAAGGGCATGCTCCAGTTCTTCAAGAATTAATATTCCTGCACCATCGCCCATAACAAACCCATCCCTTTCCTTGTCAAAAGGCTTGCATGCACCCAGAGGGTCTTCATTTGTTGAAAGTGCTGTAAGGTTTGTAAAACCAGCAATGCCAATTTCACATAAAGATGCTTCTGCACCACCAGCTATACATGCATCAAGATACCCATGTTTAATATTCCGGAATGCTGCACCAATAGAATGTGTACTTGTTGAACATGCTGTAACTATATTTTCACATGCACCTTTAGCACCATACTGGATAGCAATATTTCCTGCTGCCATATTGCCAATTGTCATAGGTATAAAAAGCGGTGAAACCCTTGAAGGTCCTTTTTCATTAAGGCGTATTACCTGCTCCTGCATTGTCATAAGGCCGCCAATGCCAGAACCAACAATAACACCTGTCCTTAACGCATCATCCCCCTTAATCTCCAGGCCGCTGTCCTCCATAGCCTGTGCTGCTGCTGCCATTGCATAAACAGAATATAAATCATTCCTTTTTATATCCTTTTTATTCATATATTTTTCAGCATCAAAATCCTTAACTTCCGCACCAATCTTTACCTTGTAATCTGTTGTGTCAAATTTAGTAATCCTGCCTATTCCACACACGCCATTCTTTATACCCTCCCAGAATGAACTTACTGTGCTTCCAAGTGGTGTAACTGCACCCATTCCTGTAATAACACATCTTCTTGACATTTAAAACCTCGTTTCTGCGCTGTTTCTTTATTAAGGCAGGTTTTGTGGCTAACAGCGCATACACAAAAGCCTGCCTGGATTTGTTACATAACCATCCCGCCATCTACATTAAGTACCTGGCCTGTAATATATGTGTTCTCTGCCAGAAATACTGCTGCACTTGCAATGTCTTCTACGCTTCCATAACGCTTAAGTGGTATAGACCCAAGCATTGCTTCCTTAACATCTTCACCAAGCACATCCGTCATATCTGTTTCAATAAAACCAGGTGCAATTGCATTGCATGTAACACCACGCTGTGCAAGTTCCCTGGCAGCAGACTTTGTAAGGCCAATTACACCAGCTTTAGACGCTGAATAATTAACCTGCCCTATATTCCCTGTAACACCTGATACCGATGCCATATTAATAATAGCACCACTGCGCTGTTTAAGCATAATGCTGCTTGCATGGCGCACCATATTAAATGTACCCTTAAGGTTTGTATTTATAACCTGGTCAAACTGCTCTTCTGACATACGCATAAGCAGCATATCCCTTGTAATCCCTGCATTATTTACAAGCACATCAAGTGTGCCAAATTCTTTCTTTACATCTTTAACAAGCTGTGCTGCAAACTCAAAATCTGCAACATCGCCTTTTACTGGAAGGCATTTTACACCGCATGCCTCAATTTCACTAACAACACCATCTGGCAGTGTACTATGGTAATTAAGTACAATATTGCATCCCTTTTTTGCAAATGCAATGGCAACTGCCTTTCCTATTCCTTTTGCTGCACCTGTTACTACTGCTGTCTTTCCATTTAACATAATAATCCCCCATGCCGCTTAGATGTATTTTCCAGCTTGTCCCCATACTGCATTATTACAGTCTGGATATAAATGAAAAACGCCACGTTCCTGCGGCACAAAATAATTAAGTTTATAATTTCCTGTCCTGTTATGCATTAAGTTTTTCTAACGCCTTTTCAAGTGTAGAAGTATCTTCAACATTTACATTTGTAACACCTTTTAATATACGTTTTACAAAGCCGCACAAAGTCTTTCCTGGCCCTAATTCAATAAATGTGTCTGCACCTTTTTCACTCATATTGCGCACAATCTGTTCCCATCTTACAGGACAGCATATCTGTTTTGCCAGTATTGGCACAATATCGTTTTCCGACTGTACTATTTCTGCATTTACATTTGTAAATACTGGTATCTTCATAGGTGAGATTGACAGTTTTTCAAGTTCTACAACCAGCTTTTCTGCTGCTGGCATAAGCATTTCTGTATGGAATGGCCCGCTTACTTTAAGCTTTACTGCCATTTTTGCACCTTTTTCTTTTGCAAGTTCTGCTGCCTTTGCTGCTGCTTCTGCCTTCCCGGCAATTACAATCTGCCCTGGTGCGTTGTAATTGGCAGGTACTGCCAGTCCAAGCCCCATGTCCACAGCCTCCTTGCAGGCTTCTTCAACTAACTCTGTATCTAATCCTATAATGGCATACATAGCCCCTTCACCACTAGGGACTGCTTCTGCCATGAACTTTCCTCTCTTCTGGACAAGGGCAACTGCCTCTTTAAAATCCATAGCGCCGCTTGCAACATATGCGGAATACTCACCAAGGCTTAAACCAGCAGCCATATCAGCACGTACGCCACGCTCCTCTAACACTTTCATGGCAGCAATGCTCATAACCAATATTGCTGGCTGTGCAAATTCTGTATCCCCAAGTTTTTTCTCATCATTAAAACAAATGTCTTTTATAGAATAACCAAGCACTTCATCTGCCTGGTCAAATATCTCTTTTGCAACTGTATAATTATTGTATAAATCTTTCCCCATACCAGCATATTGCGCACCCTGGCCGCTGAACATAAAGACAGTTTTCATCTGCTCCTCCTCCGATATTATGGAATTGTCTGGCATGCACCGGGGAAAAACACCGGTACTGCCAGACAACTTTATTTCCTATTAATTTTTATGACTTTCAACAAAATCAACTATATCTTTAACAGTAACAATAGCCTCTGGGTCTTCTACAGAGATGTCAAACTCATCCTCAATATCATTGATAATCTGGAATAAGTCCAAAGAATCAGCATCTAAATCATCTTTTACATTAGTATCTAAAGTGATTTCCTCTTCATCCTTGCCTGTCTGCTCTGCAATAATCTCCCTGATTTTCTCAAATACCATAACTTTTTCCTCCTAAAATTATATTAATTTAAAAATATATGATACGCTGTTACAGCCTGGCTGTATACAGCGGAACATCCTACCATGAAACCAGCATAGTCCCCCATGTCATTCCCCCGCCAAAGCCTGTAAGAATAACTTTGTCACCTCTTTCAATTAAGCCTTTCTCATTTAATTCATTAAGCGCTATAGGAATACTAGCTGATGAAGTATTGCCATACCTGTCTATATTCATATAAAACTTCTCATGTGGTATACCCAGTTTATTGGAAATCACATCCACAATCCTTGTATTTGCCTGGTGTGGCACTACAAATTTTATCTCATCTGACGTTACACCTGCATTTTTTAATACCCTTTCAACACTCTTTACTACTGACTTTGTAGCAAATTTAAAAACTTCCCTTCCGTTCATATTAACATACCATAAAGGGTCTGGTTCTTCTTTTTTATCATTAAATACATTCTTACATTCTGTATGGCCCTCTGTAAGTATATCATATAATTCACCTTTTGAACCAATTTCTTCTTCTATTATACCATCTGTCTGGGATTTCTCAACATATGCACCACCAGCGCCATCACCAAAAAGCACACATGTAGAACGGTCAGACCAGTCAACAATCTTTGAAAGTGTTTCAGCGCCGATTACTACCGCATTATTATATATGCCTGTCTTTATGTATTTATCTGCAATACTTAAAGCAAACATAAAACCGCTGCATGCGGCTGTTATATCAAATGCCACTGCATTTGATGCCCCTATCTCTTTTTGCACCATACATCCAAGTGAAGGTGTACCATAATCAGCCGTAACGGTTGCTATAATTATTAAATCAATATCTTCAGCATTTTTCCCTGCCCTCTCCAGAAGCTGCCTGGCTGTATTAACAGCAAGTTCAGAGGTGTTCTCACCTGATGATATATGCCTTTCCTTTATACCTGTACGCTGGGTTATCCACTCATCGCTTGTATCTACCACCTTTGCCATATCATCATTTGTGATAACCTGTCCAGGGGCATATGCACCTGTAGCAATTATTCTTGTTGTCATAATACTGTTACTCCTATCTGGTATTTAGATGTGCAGAACCAGTCACCGCCCCGCACTGGCTAATACCCGCTGCACTGGTGTTCCTTCTGCGCCACAAAGTTATTAATGTTTGACAGAACCTTTGCAAGTATATCCATATCACCATCACAAAGCCCTTCTGTCATGGCATCCACCATATCCATATGGAACTTCTCATGTATATAATATACTTCCTTGCCCTGTTTAGTCAAACCAACTTTTACAATTCTTCTGTCTTTTTCACTCTTATATCTTCTGGCGTACCCTTTTTTGACAAGATTATTGATTGCAACGGTCAGTGTGCCAACTGTAATATGCAGCCTGCCCGCCACTTCACCCATGCTTTTATGTTCACCAGTCCCTATGGCTGCAATTGTATGGACTTCTGTCATAGACAATTTCCCCTTATACTCTTTTGCAACTGAAACAGCCTCAACATGCAGGATATTATCAAAAATCCAGACCAAATCCGAATTAATTGTTTCTAAAGCTTTATCCATCCGATTTTCCCTAATAAGCATTTGTTTTGTAAATCAAAATATTATATAATCAAGGAAAGTATATTCTATTATTATAGTGTTCGTCAACAGTTCATTTATTGTAATTTCTAATATATTTTTTGGGATTTTTTGTGCATAATGACAAAAATATCCAGATGCCCTATATAACTGGTTAAATAGCAAAACGGATACCCGCAATCCGCTTGCTGCCTGCTAACTATAAAACCAGCCTCATTGCTGCTTAAGAAGCGTGTTTTAAAGGGCTGGCTTATGGTAAATTTACAGCAGACAAAAAGGAACTATATAGCAATATCTTTACCAGATATCCCAATACAGCCCCTCATATTTATCAGTCTTCTTTTTTTTCTGCTGCTGCAAGATGTTCTTCCCTGTGCTTTCTTAACAGTTCAAGTGTTGCCAGGAGCACATCATCTTCCCAAGGCTTAGGTATAAGGTACTTAACACCAATTGCACGCACTTCTTCAAGTGTACCTGAATCGCAGAGCGAACTAAGCATAAGAATTGTGACATCAGGGTCTTTCTCCTTTAATATCTGGGCTGTTTCAAGCCCGTCAATACCTGGCATAATTATATCAAGCACCACCATATCCGGACGGAGTTCTTCATACATCTTTATGCCTTCTTCGCCATTTTTCGCATAACCAATAACTTCATACCCATTTTCTTCAACAATATCTTTAATCTGTTTAGAAGCAAATGGCGAATCATCTACTACTAAAATAGTTGTTTTATCCATTTGTCATCCTCCTTTAAATTATGCATACCATTAATAGTAAACCGAAACACGGATTACACCTATATCAGTTTGATAATATAAAACCACATTTTTAGATTTTCTATCTTCTTCCCCGATTGTCTCACCTTTATCCAGGAACACCGGAACTGTCAGCCTTGATGCACCCCCTATTTTATTATTTATATTAGACAAAGCACAGCCACATACAATGTTTATATATTCATTAATATAAAGCAGTTTCTCATCTTCAGAGGCTGCTGTTCCGCCATTCATAACGTAAATAATATGTTCATAAACATCAGATGAAATTTCACAAACTACCAGGGAATTAAACTTTCCCTTTGTAAATACAGAACCGGTATAACTATTATCTCTTCTTAAATCTCCATCTGCTCCTCTTCTAAGATTTAATGAAGCTATTTTTTTAGATACCGATACGAAAGCACAATCGAAAATCTCATCTACCTCCATATCTGTCAAAGAGCTCCCTCCTTTAAACTCAGACATTAATTGCCCAGAAATCTCATCTTTGCACTAGTTGCCTTTTTATCCTTTTGTGGTGCAGCTGTAACATAAAGATTGTTCAGCGAATTTGCCATATTCTGCTTGCACCCTGGGCAGAAACGGCCTGTAAGTATTGGCCTCCCACACTTTTCACATTCTATTGAAACACCAGAATCTTTAGAAAAACTCAGCCTTTCCTCCCTTACCCACTTCTTTATCTGCTGCATTGGAACATCGTTTTCCTCTGCAACTTCCGGCATGCCTGCGCCTGGGTTTTCATATATATACTTCCTCACCTCCATAAATTTTTCTTCCATTTCCTTTTCGCAGGCTGGACAAAGTGAATTGCCTGTATAATCAAATAAATTTCCACATTTTTTACAATTTCTGACATCCATACCAGATACCTCCCTTCATTAATATCCTTTTCCTATACAAGTACATAAAAAATAGATACTTTCTATATGTTCACATTTTAAGGCATAAGAACACTCTTCTATTGTACTGCCTGTTGTATATATATCATCTATTATTATAACACACTTAACATTCTGATACAACTCCCGGGTTTGCTTTACTACTTCAAATGCTTTATGCAGGTTATCCTTTCTCTCCCTTTCTGAAAGTTCCTTCTGTGGGACAGTGTCCTTCCTGCGTACAACCAGGTTATGTATAACCTGTATCCCTGTAAGTTCCCCTAATATATCTGCTATAATTCCAGCCTGGTTATATCCCCTGTCCAGCATCCTGTTAATATGTACAGGCACAGGTATTAATGCATCTGGCGATATGCCCTCTATCCACCCTCCATAAATTTTAAACATTTCCGCAGCATAAAACTTTGCATACTCCGCCCTCCCATAATACTTAAAACTTTCTATGGACTTCTTCATATATTTATTATACACAAATACTGCCCTCCCACAAATAAATGAAGTTTCTTTTTTCATGCAGTCCATACAAAATTCCCCATCACTCCCAAGGGGCTTGCCACATTTCATGCAGAAAGGGCTTTTTACAAGTTCTGCCTTGCTGGTACAGTCCTGGCATGTACTATTATCTTCCCCGGCTGGCAGCACCTTTCCACATACTGCGCATCTCCCTGGATATATAAATCCTGACAGTAGTTTTAATGTCTCTTTCCCATATTTTACATATTTAGACAAACCCTCCAGTATCCATTTCCTCCATTTCAACTATCCGCTGGCAAAGCCCCGAATAACGTTTCTGTTCATTTACATTTCCTATCATCTGGCTTATAACGGCGGCACTTCCTACTAATGTTACACATTTCTTAGCCCTTGTTACTGCTGTATAAAGAAGGTTTCTGTTTAGCAGCATTTTAGGGCCTCCTAGTACAGGTATAATTACAGCAGGGTATTCACTTCCTTGTGACTTATGTATCGTCACAGCATACGCAAGTTCCAGTTCATCCATTTCATTAAAAGCATATTTTGCAGTTTTTCCTTCTTCAAACTCAACTACAACAGCTTCTTCTATTTCCGAAATGCTCTTTATCACCCCTGTATCGCCATTAAAAACCCCTGTGCCATCCTCAAATATATCACCAAACCTGTTAGATTTAACCCATTTTATCTGGTAATTATTTTTCACTTGCATCACTTTGTCGTTTTCCCGGAAAAGTATTCCATGAAACTCTTTTTCTTTTTTGCCAGGTGATTTCATATTCATATAACCCTGCAAAATTTTATTCAGGTTTTCTACACCAAGTGTGCCTTTCCTTACTGGCGTAAGCACTTGTATTTCATATGGCTCTGCACTAACATAAGGCGGCAGGTTTTTCATTATAAGCTGTACTACTACATTAATTACATCCTGGGGGTCTGCCCTTTCAAGATGGAAGAAATCCATATTTTTATTATCAAGCTTTATCTGCATACCAGCATTAATTTTATGCGCATTAGTTACAATTTCACTTTCTGCTGCCTGCCTGAAAATATGGTTAAGTTTTACCACATTACAAAACCCTGACTGTATCATGTCTTTTAATACATTGCCAGGCCCTACAGATGGAAGCTGGTTGGCATCTCCTGCCATTATAAGGCGCGTTCCAGGCACAAGTGCCTTTAAAAGTGCATGTAGCAGATATATGTCAACCATTGAAAACTCGTCTACTATAACAACATCTGCCTCAAGTGGCTGTAATTCATTCCTTTCAAAATGCATGCCACCTTCAGGACCGCCTCCGTTTACGCCAAGCAGCCTGTGTATTGTCTGTGCTTCCCTGCCAGATGTTTCTGACATTCTTTTAGCAGCCCTTCCTGTTGGCGCTGCAAGAAGCACCTCAAGCCCTTCTTCCTCCAGTATTCCTATAATTGTATTAATAGTGGTGGTTTTGCCTGTGCCCGGGCCTCCTGTTATTATAAGAACCCCGTCCAGGGCCGCATGGTAAACTGCCTGTTTCTGCAATTCATCAAGTACAATTTCTTTCTGCTGGTTTGCCTGCGTCCTTCTCCCAAGTTCTGCCAGGTCAGCCGGGAAATGTATATTTAAGTCTAAAAGCATCCTTGCACAGTTCAGCTCCATATAATAAAGCCTGCTTATATAAAGACGCCTTTCTCCTCCTGTTTCCTGTATAACAATTTCTTTATCCAGTGCAAGGGCATCTGTTTCATGTGCAACAATTTCCCTGTCTGTCATTAAAAGTTCTGTTGCAGCATTAACCAGTTCATTCTCTGGAAGATAACAATGTCCCTGTGCACCCGACTGCTGTAATGAATAAATAATACCTGCACGTACCCTGTACTTTGAATTTGGCTGGAAGCCTGCTTTCTGGGCAATTGCATCTGCAAATTTAAAACCTATGCCTGATATGTCTTCTGCCAGTTTATAAGGGTTTTTACGGAGAACATCATAAATATCATCTTTGTAATATTTGTAAATTTTTACAGCCATATTTATGCTTATTCCATAATCCTGCAAAAACATCATCGCATGGCGTGTCTGTCTTTTTTCTGAAAACTGGCCTGCAATATTTACAGCCATTTTCATGCTTATTCCTTTAACCTCTGCAAGCCGCTCAGGTTCTTTTTCAATAATGCTGAAAGTATCCGCACCAAACTTCCTTACTATCCTTGCTGCAAGTGCAGGCCCTATTCCTTTTATAGCACCAGAGCCAAGGTATCTTTCTGTTGCAAATTCGTCATCAGGTGTTTTTTCTTCATAACTTTCAACCTGTAACTGGCGTCCATAGTTCCTATGCACCACTTCATTGCCCCTGGCTAAAAGATATTCCCCTTCTGATACAAATGAAAAATATCCTACACAGCAGATTTCTTTTTCTTCCCCCTCCTCTTTTGAAGGGTCAGCCAGATATAATACCGTATAGCCATTTTCTTCATTACGGAATGTAATACGGTCTACATACCCTTCGGCTTCCATCATTAAAAATACCAGTCCCTTCTGTAAAAAATATATGGTTTTATATACTATGAATTTAATATACAAAGAACAAAGCCACTGCACAAAGCAGCGGCCCGTTTATTACCGCGGAGACAGGGATGTAAAAGCTGTCCTATACCATCCATGCCCGCACGCGGGTACCAGATATCCGCCCCCTAAGCAGACTTGTCAAAAATGCCTTGTAGCTTTCTGCTGGGTATCTGGCTGTTTTTTATAAATCATACTGTGTTTTCATCGAATCATATAACTGCTGTGCCAGGCCTAAACCACCGCCATCAACAATGGCATCAGCATATGTCTGGTTAAGCATAGTGCTGAAATACTGCATATATTCGCCCTTTTCATCCTCATTTTCAAGGGACTTTTTAGACTCCTCAATTATTTTCTGTACAAAATATGACTCAAAATCCTTGCAAACTTCCATAAGCTGGTCTGCATCTTCTGGTTTACCCATGCCATCAAGCTTATTCTGTAAAGAAGAACCTGCTTGAGAATTAATATTATTATAATATGTATTATATATTGACGATGTGTCTAATATAGAAGCCATTAAACCACCTTACCCTTCTTTATTATGACCTGAGATTGTTAGCCTGCTGCAACATTTCATCTGAAGCCTGTATTGCCTTGGAATTCATTTCATATGCACGCTGTGTAACAATCATGTCAACCATTTCATCTACCGCCTGTACACTGGAATGTTCAAGATAACCATGTTTTACAACACTTCTTTTAAGGTTTGGGTCAAGCCCTTCAACCTTTGGCTCACCTGAAGCAAGCGATGCCCCAAGATAACTGCCACCAAGTTTATCAAGGCCAGAAGGGTTGTTAAACTGTGTCATCCCTATAGAAATATTTAATGGCACTGGGTTATTATCTTCACCTTTATAATACACATTGCCATAATTATCAAAATACAGCTTTGAAGCATCCAAGTCATTGGCAAATGTAATACGGTTGCCATTTGTGTCAAGGACTGCATAACCATCGGCTGTTGAAAGTGTCATTCCAGCAGTGTCAACTGCCAGTATAAAATGCCCGTTCCTTGTATAACCTGTAGAACCGTCTGGCATTTCAACCATAAAGAAACCTTCACCATTTATACCAAAATCAAAATCACCCTCACTTGCAGTTAATTCACCATCACCATTATATGATGTTGTAATTGCTGCAACTTTAACACCCAGGCCAACCTGTGCACCTATTGGCTTAACAACGCCATTTGTGTCATTAGTCCTTTCCTGTATTGTCTGGTATAAAAGTGACTGGAATGCTGTTGTTTCTTTCTTATAACCAGTTGTATTAATATTTGCCAGATTGTTTGATATAGTATCAAGACTGGTCTGCTGGGCTTTCATACCCGAAGCAGCAGTCCAAAGTGACCTCATCATATTAAAAGACCTGCCCTTCCCTGTACCAAAATCCAGGAATGACTCCTGGCATAATGCCACATAAATATTTTACTATAATTATAACTTGCCGACTTCAGTAACAGCTTTGCCGATAAGGTTATCCTGTGTCTGTATCATTTTTTGTCCTGCTTCATATGCACGTGTAATTGTAATCATTGAAACCATCTGGTCAATAACATTTACATTGGACTGCTCAGTAAAGCCTTGCAGCATACCTGCATAAGCCTGCTTTACAGTTGCCCCGTTTACTGCCTTGTACATATTTTCACCATAAAGTTCAAGATAGTTATAATCCTCAAAGTCTGTAAGTGCAATAGTGTCCACCAGAACACCATCTGCATAAACTGCACCACTGTTTTTAATTGCAATCTCTGTTGCATCAACAGGGACTTGCAAATCACCACTTGCACTCTGAAGATGGTTGCCATCGCAGTCAACTATAAAACCATCCCTTGTTACAGTAAACCTGCCATTACGTGTATACATTGTTTCATCATTGCCATTGGCATCTGTAACCCTCATCGTGAAGAAACCATCACCTTCAATAGCAATATCATATGTATTGCCTGTTTCCCTTAAAGAACCCTGTGTCCAGTCCATATATGTTTCACCTATCTTAACACCAAGGTTCATATTGCCAATTGGCTCATCAAGGTATGCATTAGAACCATCCCTTATCTTAATTGCCATCATATCTTTAAAAGACTGGCTTGTAACATTCTCTGCCTTATAACCAACCGTAGCTGAATTAGCCAGGTTATTAGAAATAATATCCAGCCTCTTTTGTTCATTAATCATACCTGTATATGCAGTGTATAATCCTCTGACCATCTATAAATCCCCTTCCACACTTCCAGACATAGTGCCTGTGCTTCCACAGACAATACGTAAAATACGTAGAATTAACAAGTTATTACGTTACATATATATAAATATATAAATTTGCCCACATTAATATATCGTCACATTTTATTAAACCAATTAGCATATAACAGCCTTATATGCCCCAATTGGTTACATTTACCATTAATTTTATCAAACTTCTGGTTAATCATTGTCATCACGTTTGCCGCTAAGAAATTCCACAAACTTGCCAGTACCTACTGCAACAGCAGTCATAGGGTCCTCGGCAGTCATAGTTGTAATGCCTGTCCTTTCTTCTATAAGCTCCTCAAGCCCATATAAAAGGCTGCCGCCACCTGTAAGCACAATTCCCCTGTCAGCAACATCTGCTGCAAGTTCAGGAGGTGTCTTTTCAAGTACACTGTGTACAGCCTCAACTATCTGTGATGTAATTTCTTTTAATGCTTCAAGGGTTTCATCAGATGTTACTGTTATAGTCTTAGGAAGGCCAGTAACAAGATTGCGCCCCCTTACGTCCATAGTTTCAACTTCAGGACGTTTATATGCTGAACCAATTTTAACCTTTATATCTTCTGCTGTCCTTTCACCTATAAGAAGGTTATGTGTTTTACGCATATAGCGTACAATGGCTTCGTCAAAGTCATCACCTGCAACCTTAATAGATGTGCTGACTACTGTGCCTCCAAGTGAGATAACAGCAATATCAGCAGTACCGCCTCCTATATCTACAATCATATTGCCACATGGCCTTGCAATGTCAATTCCTGCACCAATAGCAGCTGCTATTGGCTCTTCTATAATAGCTACTTCCCTTGCTCCTGCTTCATATGTTGCGTCTTCTACAGCTTTCTTCTCAACTTCTGTCACCCCGCTTGGCACACACACACTTATACGTGGTTTCCTGAAACGGGTCTTTCCACATGATTTCTGTATAAAATAACGAAGCATCTTTTCAGTTACAGTATAATCAGATATAACTCCCTGGCGTAATGGACGCACTGCAACAATATTGCCTGGTGTACGGCCAAGCATAAGCCTCGCATCTTCCCCAATAGCTTTAATCTTATTAGTATCCCTGTCAAATGCAACAACTGAAGGTTCTCTTAAAACAACACCTTTACCCTTTATATATACAAGCACATTAGCTGTGCCAAGGTCAATTCCGATATCACTGCCAACCATTAATTTTCTCCTTTCAACGCAACTTACAACTCTATTTTTTCCAAAGTTAAACTAAATTAAACATACACTTAAACATTATATACCATTTATTGCAAATTTAAAAGTGGATTTTTTATAAATTTCCATACAGGCATTGCATTACCTGTTGTTTTTATCATAATACACCTTTTGACTAAAATGCCAGCTTGTTTTATAATATAATTTGTATAAAACCACAAAACATGCCAGACTGGAGGCGTTTATATGCAAAATTCCAAAAAAATAAACAAAGAAATATCACTTATAAGCAGGTATGCAGGTTTAAAATATTCTAAATATGTACTGCTTATATTACTTGCAATTATATATTTTCCAATGCGTGCAACACCAACATATATTTTCCTGGCAGCAATTTTTACACCAATGTTCCTTGGGCTTGTTGCCAGCATTTCACAAAACCAGCAGGATACAGAAGAATTTGCCCTTCCATATACAGCAGAAAAATATAATTTTACAACAACCAGATATAAAAACGAAAAATATGGGTATCTGCTGAATTGTTTCCTGCTTCTTTTGTGGCAAGCTAATATAAACCTGCACAACCTTTATATAATGCCTCTTAAAACTGTTCCTGCATTTATAATTATTGTTTACACTTTAGTACGCATAGTTACTGGAATTTTTATTAAATATAAAATTAAATATGGTTTTATAAACCTTAACCTGTAAAAACCACACCATCTGAAAACAATATAAAAGATGGCAGGATAAATACTCTAATTACTTATCTTACCATCTTTTTATGTCATATTTATATATTTTATATTACTTTTATATTACTTTTTAATTAAGAATTATCATGCATCAGACATGTCCTAAGCCACTTTCAATATTACTTATGTAACCATCAAAATCAAATTCTTCAAAAGCCTCTGCTGGTGAAACCATCTGTGGCAGGCCTGCCACTCCAGAAACCCCTGTTTCCTGTGCCTGTGCTGTACCAGAAGATAAATTCTTATTTAATGCCTGTGCTGTTAATGAGGATTTATCCATAAAATACTGGTAAATTTCCTGTACAGTTTTGTATGAATTTGTTGTGGACTCGCCTGCTTCCTCTGCTTCCTCAAGTGCTTCTGAAAGCTTCTGTGCCATATTGCCTGCCTCACTTGTTTCTGCATTAAGGTAAAGCTTCAAAATAGAAGAAAAGCTTGATACCATGCCAAGAGAGCCAAGTCCGTCACTGCCAGAAATCCCAAGGGATGAACCAAGAAGTGATGAAATCCCTGATAAAGAACCTGCCTGGTTTACCATACCCATAAGCCCTGATAATCCAAGGCCGCCAGAGTCCTGTGTACTATTGCCTGCCAGGGCATTAAACATAGTGCTCGCTGAATTATTATTTATTAAATACTGGTAATATAAATCTTTCTCACTAAGGGATGATAATGCACCTATAGCTGATAAATCTGCCATATTTCCACCTCCATTAAAACCAATTAATACATGTATATTAACACAAAATATAATAAAATCCAAGACAATTTAGTTACATAATGTTATAATATGATACCAGGGCCAAAAACAGATAGCAATGCATGTTTACATGCAAATTGCTATCTGCTTTTGACCCGCTAAACACCGGCAAGAAGCAGATTTGCTTGCAAATATGCGGGATTGGAGGTGTTTGCAGGATTGCGGGAATTGCATAGCAATGTAGCAATCCGTAACATAATAATCTTTAAAAACAGCAAAAAAGCAGGTGTAAATTATACTATGGACAGAACCAGCCAGCAAAAAGAATTAATTTTTAATATAAACAAACCACTTATTTTTAACTGGACAGGTGAATTTAAAGCCCCTTCTGCCAACTGGAGCCATCTGTCACGTACTCTTTATGATTATGAGCTTATGTTTGTAACTAATGGCACTCTTTATATAAAATCAGATGATACAAAATATGAAATCCCTGAAGGCAGTTTTATTATCCTGCCACCACTTGTACTACAGCAAGGTTATAAACCATCATGTTGTACTTTCTACTGGCTTCATTTTGCCCAGAACGAAGGTGAAGTAATGTTTTATGGCCCGGACTGTGCCAGCAAAGAATACCGGGTATGCGCCAATGGACAGCTCCGTACAGAATACCTTATACTTCCAATGTCTGGCGCTGTCCCCTCACCAGAACGGCTAACTGTAATGTTCAAACAGCTTCTTGACTCCGAAAAGCGCTACCAGAATAAAAGTTATAATGATTTTTATGTAACATCCATTCTTCTTGAACTAAAAAGCCAGCTTCTTGAAACTTATAACCAGACACCCGTATCTGAAATCCATAACAGGCTTTGTAATAATATAAAAGAATATATAAGCTGGCATATTTGCGAACCTGTCACAGTTGCAGGAATTGCCAGCTACTATGGTTATAATGCACGTTATCTTTCTGCACTTTTTAAAAGCTGTACAGGAATTGCTATTAAAGATTATATTATAAATGCCAAAACCATGCAGGCCAAAAAACTACTTGAAGAAACCAGCAGCACAATATCCCAGATTGCTTACAGCATGGGCTTCCAGGATAACCACAACTTTTCAAAATACTTTAAAAAATCAACAGGACTGACACCCTCAGAATACAGAAACCTTTTTTAACTGTCTGGCTGGAACAAAAGATAAATTTCCTCTTTGCCTCCTTGCGAATTAACAAATGCCAGTGACGAATAATCCATGTTATTATTTTTTAACAAAGCAAGAAACATTTTCTGTTTATTATCATTATAAACATTGCTTATACTAATATATTTTTTAGTTTGTATTTGTTTCTGGCTTCCTTTTTCTTCTTCCCATAAATCTATTTTGCCCAGAGCAAAAACAGCTTTTTCATAAGATTGTTCCATAACATCATAAATAAACTTCCTTTTATCTACACTGTCAATATAAATACTGTTTCCATCAGAAGAAACATAGACAAATGTAGCATTGCTTCCCTGAAGGCCTCCAAGCCCGTTCTGTTTAAAATCAAAATATCCATCAAGTTTTCCAGATACCAGATTAAATATATAAATCCCATTATCATCGTAAATAATTACTTTCTTTTCATCAGCAAAGCCAAGTCTTGGCATATCTGCACCAAAATTACTTTTTGAAACTTCTTTTAATTTCCTGTCTAAATCAGGATTACTAGAAGGCAGCACAGAACTTTCCACTATATTTTTTTTAGAATTATTGCTATTTTTATTATTATTTTGTATATATTTATATAAAATAAAACAGCCCGTTAATGCCAGAACAGCCAAAACTGTTACAACAAAAAACCATATTTTTTTATTACTCTGGCTTTCATTCCCTGCCATATTACACCTCCATGTTTTAAAATTATATTACCCAGCCCTATCTGCAATCCAATATTTTAAATTGTATATTTCCATACATCCCGTTTATATCAGGAACATATAATATATCTAACTCTTGCCCGCAAATCCCGTTTTTCATAGACTGCCATACATCATTTCCATACCGGCTGCATACTGCACTTCCTGTACATTTTTCTGCATTAAAATCAACTGCATCAAATATCTTTCCTTCATCTTCAAGCTTAATCCTTGCAATCTGGTTTTCCTTTCCACACATATGGACAGATTTTATAATAACACCACGCTTTGCAAAAACAGCCCTGCTATTGGCTTCCCCAAATGGTTCAAGCCACTTAAGCTGTGTGACCAGTTCCTGGCTTACATCTGCCAGTTTTACTTCTTTATCAAACACAACTTTTTCTATAAGTTCATCTGGCAGCAATGTACACTGGCTGTTTAAAGTGCTGCGGAATTTACTAAGATTTTCTTCTGGAAGTGAAAATCCTGCTGCCATTGCATGTCCTCCAAATTCAGTTAAAAGTTCCTGGCATTTCATTAATTCTGACTGCATATGGTAGCCTGGAACAGAACGCCCTGAACCCTTTAAGCCCCGTTCAGCCTTTGTAAGTATATATACAGGCCTGTAATACTTTTCACGCACCCTGCCTGCCACAATTCCTGCCACACTCTCATGGCAGTTTTCAAGATAGATAACAAGGACTGGTTCTTTTTGTATATCAAAACTTCCAACCTGCCTGTCTGCTTCAGCTTCAGCCCTGGCTGTCATTTCCTTTCTCTCATTATTATAATTAACAAGCTCCTGCGCACGGATTACAGCATCCTCTTCATTATCTGCAAGTAAAAGTTCCATTCCCTTTGACGCGTCTGACAGCCTGCCCGCTGCATTAATACATGGCCCTATCCTGAACCCAAGGTCTCCTGCATAAATATCCCTGTCAAGCTGTAATTCATTTAAGAGTGCATTAATTCCTTTATTCTTTAAAATGCTTCTGTCTGAAAGCAGTTTTAGCCCGTTACTGACAATAATCCTGTTTTCATCTGACAGCGGCACAACGTCACATACTGTAGCTATTGCAGCAAATGGAAGCAGTTCTTCAATATAACTTTTATTATTTTCCTGTTCAAATATATAGCTTAAAACCTTATATGCCACTCCTGCCCCGCACAACTGCGGAAATGGATAATTACAATCTGGCTGCTTTGGGTTTACAACTGCATCTGCTACAGGAATAACAGGAATACCATCTTCCGATGGTACTTCATGGTGGTCTGTAAGAATATATGTAATGCCGGACTCCTTTGCCCTGAGTGCTGCATCCGTTGCCGAAATACCATTATCACATGTAATTATAGTACCAGCCCCGTCAGAATATGCTTCATCAACCATATAGCTGCGTATGCCATAACCATCTTTTACACGGTGTGGAATTCTGTAATCTGCATTACCTCCCAGCATAGAAATTCCCTTAACTAATATATATGTAGACATTATCCCGTCAACATCATAATCCCCTATTACCCTGGTTTTAATGCCTTTTGTTATAGAATTCTTTAACAAGGAAGCTGCTTTTACCAGGTCTTTCATAAGTTCCGGTTTATACATAAGTTCCAAATCTGGAAAAAGGTACTTGTCCATTGCTTCCCATGTATACAGTCCCCTTTTAACAAGAACCTCTGCAAATATTTCTGTTACATTATAACGCGATGCAATCTTGGCAATATCAGCATTGCACCTTTTACTTACCCATCGTTTCAAAACACTTTCCTCTCCTTTGTTTATTTCAGTTTATATTATAACATATAAATACTTTGTTTCAACAAATTTTGTATCCCTGCTATAGTTATCGTAATTTCCAGTTATCTTGGGTTTGTGTTTTTGTGAATTGACGGACGGTTTCTGTGCCAGAGCCAGAATATTCCATACAGGGGTATGCTTCCACTATAGTACAATGCCATTAAGTTAAGGAGGCTTGTTTAAAAATAGTATAATTACTGAAGCTGGCAAATCCAAAGTGTCTTCCATGAACAAAGCACGCTTTCGCTGGTTTGGCAAGGGCTCGCACGCAATGGTGCATAAAGCCCCCAATGTTCCTGCGGAACATTTAACACGGGGCTTAAGCACCAGCGGCTTCGTACAGCTTGTTCATGTAAGCACATTTGGAATTTGCCAGCTAATCTAATCTTTGGCACTTTCCAAAAACATTCCTGTCAAAACCCTTAACTAAATGACATTGTGCTATGATGAGCCAGTAGTCCCCCTTTAACGGAATAATTACTGGCATCTGACACGCAAAACCTGTCACCCGCAATCTTCAACAAAAAACAGAATAACCAAATAACTGTAAATTGGGTAGGTGGGAATTATTCTGCTAGTCACTTATTATACAGTGCAGTAGTTATTGTTGTACAAACATTAATACAAAAGGGATATCATTAAACTTCCGTTTGTCTAAATCACCTGCCCCACACCATAATTTCCAGTTATAATATTTATTTTGCATGTATGTTATATTTTTTATGTTTGTTGCGTACAGCAGGTTTTAGGTGTTCCATCTAATATTATTCCATGACAGGGATACTATGCACTATTGTAGCACAATATCATTTAGTTAAAAGTTTATGTAGAAAATATTTTTATAAATTGCCAAAGAGCAGACTGGCTGGCAAATTCCAAATGTGCTTACATGAACAAGCTGTACGAAGCCGCTGGTGCTTAAGCCCTGTATTTTAGGGCTTTATGCACCACTGCGTGCGAGCCCTGGCCAAACAAGCGGAAGCGTGCTTTGTTCATGTAAGACACTTTGGATTTGACAGCTTCAGTAATTATGCTATTTTTAAACAAGCCTCCTTAACTTAATTACATTGTTTTATATCGGCGTAGCGCAATGCGTGCAAAAGCCATGTCTCTGACATGCTTTCTGGAATGGAATAATTTAGTGGAACACCAGAAACCCTGCGTCCGTCTTGCCAAAAAGAATAACTGGAAATTATTCTATATTTTTTATAAAGCAGACATGTCCTTGACATCGTGTCTAAAGATATCTATACTATTTTATGATTTCAGGCAATTTGGTTTTATACATATCTATTTTTATATATTGGAATTTTCTTAAAAGAAAGGACTGGTTTATTTTGTTAGAACATAAAGAACATTTTCATGGAAGTGACCTTGAAAAAATTGAAGCTGCATATGGTATTAAGAAAGAAGATATTATAAGTTTTTCTGCTAATGTAAACCCTCTTGGAATTTCGTATAAGCTCAGGGAAGAACTTTCTTCACATATTGATGCAATTACTACTTATCCTGACAGGGAATACACATCCCTGCGTAAATGCATTGCAGAATATGCACACACAGATTACAGGAATATTCTTACAGGCAACGGTTCAACTGAACTTATTTCACTTGTTATACAGATTTTAAAACCTTCAAAAGCTTTAATTGCTGGCCCTACGTATTCTGAATATGAACACGAAATTTCACTTTATAACGGACGTTCACATTATTTCCGTTTACAGGAATATGATAATTTTAACTTAAACCTTGATACACTTGCTAAAGCACTGGATTCCCAAACAGATTTATTTGTAATCTGCAATCCAAATAACCCTACATCCTCACAGATTGACAGGTCTGTTATGCGTAAAATACTTGATATTTGTAAGGAAAAAGGGATATTTGTAATGGTTGATGAAACGTATGTTGAATTTTCAGATGATTATGAAAACATTACTTCTATACCACTTACTGAATACTACAACAATATAATTATACTGCGCGGAATTTCTAAATTCTTTGCTGCCCCAGGACTCCGCCTTGGATATGCTGTATGCGGAAACCACCAGCTCCTTAAAGAAACCGCCAGCCGCAAAAACCCGTGGACTATTAACTCGCTTGCTGCAATTGCTGGTGAAATAATGTTTAATGATATGGAATATATACAGAAAACTAATGAACTGGTTTCTTCAGAACGCAAACGCATATGTGGGATTTTAGAAAAAGTTCCAGAAATAAAATATTACAAACCAAATGCAAATTTTATACTGCTCCAGATATTAAAAGATAATATTACATCAGAGGATTTATTTGAGGCTGCAATTAAAAACGGATTAATGATAAGGGACTGTTCAACATTCCCATTTCTTGATAATAAATTTATAAGATTTTGCTTTATGAAACCAGAAGAAAATGATAAACTTCTTAAAGTTATTATAGAAACACTTCAAAAGTAATGTAAAACAGGGAGGTAAGGAACGTTTATACTGTACTTTACCTGCTATAAATACAGTATTTAATACTAATGTAAATACAATTAATTTTATTTTATAAAAGCACCATACCATAACCTCCAAGGCAGGTATGGTGCTACATAATTATTAATTCTAAATAAACTTTAAATCAATGTTATTTTAAAATTATATATTTGGTATTTCATTTCTTGAATTTGCATATCTTTTCTCGCCTATACCATACTTATAATAATGAAGCAAAAGTTCATATGGTGTCATTTTACTTAAATCTCCATTTTTATCTTTATAATACTGTCCATAATAATATATAGATGAATTGCGCAGTTCATTTATTCCATACATATTGTAATGTATTGCTGCCTGAAGTAAATTCTTTTTACCATAAGCATTTGCGATATCACCATTATTATTCAAATAATATGAAGCTGAAAATACTGGTGAACTTTCTCTTTCTTCTTTATATCCATAAGTAGTATAATGGTAAAATGCAAGTTCATAATTTTTAGCTCCATAGGCATTTGCAATATCACCGTGATTTTTCAAATAAAAAGAACCACAATAGCCTGGGCAGCCAATTCTGCCTTCTTTTACACCTTCATTTAACCAATGCTTATATAACATTTTTTCATCATATCCAAAAGCTTTTCTTACATCTTCATACATATCAGCATAAAATCTTGCATTAAATGTAAGTATTTTCAGCTGGTCGTTACTTATAGTATCTGGAAATGTCACACATTGCATTGTAGAACCATAAGTCATTTTATGAACTTGTTCATTTTTATAATTATTTGCAGAACCTGAATAAGCATATAAATAAATATGATACTGGTTTCCGCCTGTTGGCATGGACATTCTGTTAAATGTGTATGTAATATTTGACAAATTAGATGTAAATGAGTCAACTTTAGTTTTTCCAGTTAAAGTTGATTCAATAACTACTTTTGCAAGAGTTCCATTACTAACAGAAAAAGAAAAACCAATACTGCCATTGTCAATACCATTAATAGTTACTGAATTAATAGATGGAACTGGGTCTTGTGCAGAACCTGGATTTGGTACAGGGTTTGGATTTACAACAGGTCCTGGATTTGACACAACAGCATCAGTATAAGCAGGAACTCCATAGCCAAGTACTATAGAGTCATTTCTATTTTTGCTTGATTTCTTAACTGAATGAGGTTTTGTAGTAGTGTTATTTCCATCAACATAATAAACTTTACTATTATCTACAGAATATACAATTCCTACATGATGTGCTACATTTCCTCCAGATGGTGCAATATAAATAATATCACCTTTTTGCGGAGTATACCCACTTGCCCTTGTTTTATATCTTCCCTGCTTTTTAAAAAAATTCACTCCAGACTGGCAACTCGCGGTTTTAGGTACTATATTTCCGCTTATGCCACACTGGTTGGCACACCAGCTAACAAAAGTATGACACCAAGCATATTTTGTATAACCTGGATTGGAAACTCTGCGGCCGTAATACCAGTCATTATATTTTATATCATCTGAATCTTTCTTTCGTTCAGCTGTACCTACTTGCGAAAGCGCCTTATCTGCAATGCTATCTCTCTGTGATGCTTCTGATTTCACTGCTCCAGCAATCACTGTAGTTAAAATGGTTGAAATAAGTGCTGTTATAAATATCCAGCCTTTTAAAAAATATAGTTTCTTTACATCTTGTTTTTCTGAATCATTTGTTTTTACCATAAAACCACCATCCTTTTCATTATTATGTATGCCTTACAATTAATATCTTTTCCGTGCAATATGTTTCCATATATTTTTTCTAAATATTATTGCTAAAACTATGGCCCACGTATAAGTCTTTTCAATGTTTTTTCACATAACATTTTTATCATCTCCTGTTAAAATTTATATAATAATAAACCTAAATCACCAAAAACATTACTTTTATTTAATAAAACAAATTACATCTTAATTACCTGAAACAATGCCATCATTGCATCCTGTGATTTCTCCTGTTTTATCTTGCGTTCCTTCAATTTTTGCAGTAGAAAAACAATCTAGTATTTGTCCTTCATTATATCCAGATATCCCTCCACAATAAATTGCCTCGTTCAATGCAGCTTTTATTTCCCCATTATTTACATTGCAATTTTTAATAATACCTTTTCCTTTATTATATCCAGCTACACCTCCTATCCTACAGCCAAACTTATTTGTACTGGCTGAAATAGAATTTACATTAGAATTAATAATTTTTCCATAATTATTTCCTATAATTCCTCCTCCATAACTGTACCTATTTACCAGCGAAATATTACCTGCGTTTATTGAACAATTCATAACACTTCCTGATTCTTTCTGTAAACCACATATTATACCACATGTACCTCCATATGCATCTATATTTGATGTACAATTTCCCAATATACAATTTTGGATTTTACCATTATTACAAGATGCTATAATACCAACATTGTCAGATTTCAATTTTGTAACTATACAACTTTCAAACACCATATTTTCAACAGTTCCATTTTCTCCAATATAAGCAAATAATCCATCTTTAATTATAAGATTTGAAATAGTAAATCCATTTCCATTATAATTGCCTTCAAATGGAAATTCTTCACTACATATTGCCTCAATTGTTTCATAACCGGCGTCTATATCTACAACTTGTTTAAAATAACATTCACTATTTATACCTACATTTTTAAGTTGCTCCAGGTTTTGTACTAAATAAGGGTCATTTTTTGAACCATTCCCACCAGCAAAACCATATATGCCAGGTTCTGTGGTATATATTGGCTCTGGCGTATATATTGGCTCTGGCGTATACATTGGCTCTGGCGTATATATTGGTTCTGGTGTATACATTGGTTCTGGTGTATACATTGGTTCTGGCGTATATACCAGTTCTATATCTGGTAATTCCCCAGTATTATATGTACCAGTAATATTGAAACTTTTTGTTGTTTTATTGCCAGTCTTATTTGAAATAACTGTAAAGCCAGCTTTTCCACCCTGTTTTGCATTTTGTCCAGGATTTACAACTACAGAAGCATATTTTATACCTCCTATTGTATATAAATTTCCTGCACTAAATACACTATCCACAAGCATAGGCTGGTCTGAAATAAACGTAATTTTTCCTGGGTCATATTTTTCTGCATCAAGAATATTTCCATTCTGGTCTTTTGCAATGTATAAAAGATACCATGTATCTTTTGCAAAATTTAAAGGAAGCGATTTTTCAATTTTTGTCTGGTCTCCTCCGCTATTTATAAATCCTGCCATCTCAATTGTATCTATAGCTTGTACCATACCAATTTGAACAGTTTCATTAATAGATGCCCCACTGTTTATATCAACACCTGATATATATATTTTTGCACCATATGTAAATTTTTCCAAACTATCATTGCTTTTTCTGATTATAATTTTTCCTGATGATTTATTAATATCTGTATTATCTGCACCTGTAATAGTCCAGTTAATATTAGCTGATGACCTTACAGAATTACCATTCTGGTCAATCACATCATAATAAATATATGCTTCTGTACAATTTTCATTTGTATATGCTATTTTACTTTTTCCTGTAATAACAATGTCTATTTCATTTGTAATTTCTACTGTGTCATTTGGATTATAACTGTTGTCCGGATTGTTATATATATCATCACTATCATAACTATTATCCAGAATATAATTATCATCATCATAACTATTGTCTGGTGTATATACTGGTTTTTGAGTAAATAATGGATTCAGAGTATAACTTGGTTTTTGGGTATAACTTGGATAATTATAGTCATCATTATTATCATAAGATGGGAAAATTACTGGATTAGGTTTGCTTTTAACTGTTACAATACAAGTATATTTTTTTCTTGCATATTTTGCCGAAATTTTACAAGTACCTTTCTTTTTTGCCTTAATTATGCCTGTGTTTTTTCCAACACTTGCAATTTTTTTATTACTGCTTGTCCATTTTGTTTTTAATCTTCTTCCTCCTTTAGTTAATTTAATAACTGTATAATTTCCAGTAACAAGTGTAGTCCTTGTTTTGTTAAGTTTTACTTTGTAAGCTGCTTCTCCCTCTGGTGCAGGTAATACTTGCATTATTAAACATAAAACCAGTAATACCAGTAAAGTTTTTTTTAACATTCCTTTAATGTTCATAAAATATCCCCCTTAAATATATTTTTTATTATTACTTTATGAGTTAATTATATATAATTTAA
>CAJTRU010000006.1:30306-98367 GCA_910579085.1 uncultured Lachnospiraceae bacterium
GGATAATTCCTTTTGGTCCGCATTAAAATATGTTCTTTTAATTTTCATACTCCCATAATCATATCCCCCTCTCCAATAATTTTCTCTACCATTTTTTCTTATTAAATATTGTATAAGTGCCATAAGATAGGTCTCTTGATATCCCAGAATAAACTAAACCGTTTTTGTTCCTTTAAAATGTTACAGCCCAAAGAGGATAAGATGAAATATATTTCACTTTCCTATTAACATATGCATATACTGCAAGTTAACTCCTTTTTCTATAATTTTTTGATAATCCCGCTTTTTTAATCTTTAATATACATATATTGTTTTTCCATAAAACTATACTTCACACATAATCAATTAGCTATGTTTTGAGTTATATCTGTTATTATATATCAATGCCAGTTAGATTTTTAAAACTATCCCCCTCCCAAGCTACAATCCTATATTTCTTTTAATCCCCTTTCATTAAATTTTTATTAAACAAATATTGGCAAATATCATAATAATCTTTTTTAGTTTTGCTTCATTTTATATATTCTTTATAAATAATATCTTGTTTTTATTACCACAATTTAAAAATCCGAAAAAGTATACCTTTTCGGATTTAATCTCTATTGCAATAATTTTGTTATATTTATACAAATTTTTATTGTAAAATTAGCGTTTTATGATATAATAATAATCATTATATATATGTAATGGACAATCCATAAAGGTATACTTTTCCGTTTTTTACCATACATCTTCAAATTAAAGCTTTCTATACGCTTTTACTTTATCAAAAAATGTGCTTTTTGCCATTCCGCAAATCTGGGCAGCCTGTTTTAATGTTATTTCTTTATTTTTCCATTGCCGGCTTACCTCATAAAAATTTTCAGGAATTGTTATGGGTGGTCTTCCAAATCTAACTCCCCTGTTCTTTGCTTCTATTATACCCTCTGCTTGTCTTTGTTTTATATTAATTCTTTCATTTTCTGCTACATAACTAAACAATGTTAGTACAAGGTCACTTATAAATGTACCTAAAAGATTCTTTTCTCTTCTTGTATCAAGTAATGGCATATCAATAACCACAATATCTGCACCCTTTTCCTTTGTTATAATTCTCCACTGTTCGTTTAAATCTACATAGTTTCTTCCAAGCCTGTCGATGGATTTTACAAACAAAACAGTATTTTTATCAAGTTTTCTTAGCATTTTTTTATATTGGGGACGTTCAAAATCCTTGCCTGATTGTTTATCAATATAAATATGTTTTTCTTGTACTCCTGCTTCTAATAGTGCCGTTTTCTGCCTGTCTTCTTTCTGTTCTTTTGTTGATACCCTCATATACCCTATAATCTTTTTCTGTTCCATGATTTCCTCCAAAATATTCATACCATAATTCTGGTATGTTTAATATAATAATTCCTAATGATATTACTTTATATATTATAAAATAATTCTCTTAATCTGCCTTTAAAATACTAAAATATTTGGAGTTTTTATTTGGAAATTTTTAATTAACCATTATAACAAACTATGTGTTATCTGCTACTTAATATATTTACAAAATACATAACCAATTTTGCATAACTTAAATTTACATTAACAGAAATAAAAAATGCACAGAAAAAATATATTTATTATTCCATGCACTTAAATATTTTCTATTTATTTGCCAAATCTTTGCATTTCTTTATAATCATAAAAATTTCCGGATTACATTTCTATTTCCACAATTTCCATCCCAAATGCTTCTATTTCCATATTTTTTCCATTTATAAAAATTTCTTTTCTACTTGTAGTATTGTTAAATATAAACTGCCATTTCTTACTGCCATCAGTGCTGTATCTTTGTGTTATTTCAATACCTGGTGGAAGTTTGTCTATATACTGCATACCTGCTTCCCCAGCTATTACTTTTGCAAGGGAAATATATGACTGCCTGTCCATTACTGTCCCTATATAATATACATTTCCTTTTCCATATTTGTTATGTGTTACTGCTGCAATGCCTTTATAGAACTCCCCGCCATATACCGCAAGGGGTGCTGCACTTATACATTCCAGCAGGTCACACCATTGTGTACAGTATGGGGATGGATTATATTGTTTATTATATCTTTGTTTCCATTCTTTATTAATAATATCAAGTTTTAATTTGCCGCTGCCAGCAGGGTCATATTCTGCCACATGAATCCCTGCAAGTTCTGAATATACTGATGGAAGCTGCTGCATTACACATTTATTATATTCATCTTTAACACCTGTACGGTTAGTAATTATAACAGCAGCGCCGTTTCTGGCGGCTTTATACAGGCTTTCTGCTACTTCATGGTTTGTTATAAATAATGTTGGTGCTGCTATTATTTTATATGCAGATAAATCTTCTTTTTCACTAATTATATCTACGCCAAGCCCTATTGAGGAAAACGCATCATGTAGTGATTTTAACTGTCCAAAATAATACATGCCTTCTGTCTGTGGCTGCAATTTAAGTGCATATTCATGTTCAGATGAATATAACAATGCTATACTGTTTTTAGCCTGGCTGCCTGCAATACTGCTGTACTTTGCAATATCAGCACAAAGTTGTTTAAACTCTTCAAAACGCCTTCCTGGCACATTGCTATGGTCTATAATTCCATGCCAGAACATTTCTGCACCCGATATAGCACTTCTCCACCTGAAATGCAGCACGGCATCTGCCCCATGTGCAACAGCCTGCATTGCATATCCTCTAAGCATACCTGGCCTTGGCGTCTGTGCCATAGGTGCCCATCCGCCTGTTGCCCCGCTTAACTGTTCCATAATCCAGAAATTTTTCTTTTTTATCCCTCTCATTAAATCCAGATGGAATGAATGTGAATATAGTGTTTCTTTATCCTCTGGAAGTTTTAAGGCAGGATAATTATCATATGATACAAAGTCAAGTTTCTGGAATAATTTATAAAAATCTGGCATATTTTCACACAGCCAGCAGTTAGTAGTAACAAGGGCATTTTTATCAATTGATTTAACCAGGTTATACTGGAATTCTACATAATCTGCCGTACTATCAGATGCAAACCTGCAAAAATCCAGTGTATGCGACGGATTTAACCATTGCTGGTGTCCACCATAAGGAGGTTTTACCTGGCTGAATGAAGAAAACTCCCCGCTCCATACATTATTGCCATATGCTTTATTTAATTTATCTGTTGTTCCATATTTGCTAATTACCCATTTGCGGAATTTTTCTTCACAGACAGGGCAAAAGCAGTGGTTTGCTTCAAGCTCATTATCAATCTGGTATCCTGTTACGCACTTTTTGTCCTTATAACGCTCCACCATTTTTATAATAATTTTTTCTGCTAGTTTGCGGTAAACAGGGCTGTTCAGGCATCTATGCCCGCGTATGCCTGTAGGTATGCGGTTTTTATTCCTGTCTGACTGTATTACTTCAGGATATTTTTCAAAAAGCCATTGTGGCGGAGTAGAAGTTGGTGTGCATAAAAACACTTCAATACCTGCTTCTTCAAAAAGGGATATTACTTCATCAAGCCATCCAAAAGAATATACACCTTCTGATGGTTCAAGCCTGCTCCACGCAAACTCTGCCATGCGTACAATATTTACACCTGCTTCTTTCATAAGTCTTACATCATTTTTCCATAAACTTTTATCCCAGTGTTCAGGATAATAATCAACACCAATTTTTAGCTTATCCGCCATAATCCCCTCCAAATACAGATACCAGCCCAATACCTTTTATCTGTCTGCAATATTTTTCTTTATTTCAATAATCTGGTCACGTAGTTGTGCTGCAAGTTCAAAGTTTAATTCTGCTGCCGCAACATTCATTTTCTTAGAAAGTTTTGCTGCAAGTTTTTCAAGTTCCTTTATACTCATTGACTCAATATCTTTCTTAATTTCATCTGTGGAACTTTCTACCTTTTTAGATATGCTTATAATATCCCGTACAGCCTTTTTAATAGTCTGTGGTGTTATTCCATGTTCATCATTATACTGCTGCTGTATTGCACGTCTTCTTTCTGTTTCATTTATAGCATAGCGCATAGAGTCTGTAATCTTATCAGCATACATAATTACATGGCCCTCTGAATTACGTGCCGCACGTCCTATAATCTGTACAAGGGATATTTCTGAACGCAGAAACCCTTCCTTATCTGCATCAAGTATGGCAACCAGCGCAATCTCAGGAATATCCAGGCCTTCCCTTAAAAGGTTAATTCCAACCAGGACATCAAATACATCCATACGCATATCCCTTATAATTTCTGAACGCTCAAGTGTATCTATATCCGAATGAAGATATTTAACCCTTATGCCAACTTCCTTAAGATAATCTGTTAAATCCTCCGCCATACGTTTTGTAAGCGTATTTACCATGACTTTATTACCACCACCAACGGTTTTCCTTATTTCAGACAGCAAGTCATCAATCTGCCCTTCCACTGGCCTTACAAATATTTCTGGGTCTAAAAGCCCTGTCGGCCTTATAATCTGCTCCACCCTTGCAAGTTCATGTTCTTTTTCATAAACATTAGGAGTTGCAGATACAAACAGCATCTGGTTAATATGCTCCTCAAATTCACCAAAGTTTAATGGCCTGTTATCAAGTGCAGACGGAAGCCTGAAACCATAGTTTACAAGTGTTGTTTTTCTTGACCTGTCACCTGCAAACATTCCCCTTACCTGTGGTATTGTAATATGTGACTCATCAACTATAATCAGAAAATCATCTGGGAAATAATCCATAAGTGTATGTGGTGTTTCCCCTTCTTTTAAGCCTGCCAGGTGTCTTGAATAGTTTTCTATTCCTGAGCAGAAACCCGTTTCCCTCATCATTTCTATATCAAAATTAGTTCTTTCTGCAATCCTTTGCGCTTCTAACAGCTTGTCTGAACCTTTAAAGAAACGTACCCTTTCTTCAAGTTCTGTTTCAATTTCACGTATTGCCCTTTCCATAGCTTCATGGTCTACTACATAGTGTGATGCAGGAAATACAACCATATGCCCAAGTTCTGCTTTAACTTCACCTGTAAGCACATCTATTTCCGTAATTCTCTCAACTTCATCACCAAAAAATTCAACCCTTAATGCCTTATCAGACTCTGAAACCGGAAATATCTCCAGTACATCACCATGCGCCCGGAAAGTACCACGCTGGAAATCCATCTCATTACGGTTATACTGTATATCAACAAGCCTGCGCATAACTTCATCCCTGTCCTTTATCATCCCTGGCCTTAATGAAACAGTCATATTCTGGTAATCAACAGGACTTCCAAGACCATATATGCATGAAACGCTTGCAACTATAATTACATCATTTCTTTCTGTAAGGGCTGCTGTCGCTGAATGTCTTAGTTTATCTATCTCATCATTGATAGAAGAGTCCTTTTCTATATATGTGTCAGAAGAAGGAACATATGCTTCTGGCTGGTAATAATCATAATATGACACAAAATACTCCACTGCATTATCAGGAAACATCTCCTTAAATTCCCCATATAACTGGGCTGCCAGTGTCTTATTATGTGCTATAACGAGAGTGGGTTTCTGTAATTCCTGAATGACATTCGACATTGTAAATGTCTTGCCGGAACCCGTAACCCCTAGTAAAGTCTGGAATTGATTGCCCTCTTTGAAGCCTTTCACCAGCTCTGCGATTGCCTGTGGCTGGTCGCCTGTGGGCTTGTATGGAGCCTTTAAAACAAATTTATTCATAGCAATACCTCCGCATCGTGATTTTCACCATAATTCTCAAGACTATTACGAATTTTTATTTTTACTAACATCGTCTTCCTCTATTTCTAATAGCATCCGGTCAAAATCACTCTGATACATCCGATCCTGCTTTACCCGATATTTCTCAAATTCGCTTAGTGCATGCTGCTCTGCTATTTTAGCAGAAATAGTTCCTGCATGTGTCAAAATTTCCTTTTTTGACAACTTTAAAATCCCCTCAAACTGTTCCGCCCAATCTTCCATCGTCATGGGAATCTGTTCTTTTGCACGCAGTTCTGCAAGATCTAAATAGGCATTGACAATTCTTGCCATCGCTGATAACTCTTCCTCAGTCAGATAGTTTTTCGCCACAACAACATCAAACCTCTGAATCTTTCCATTTGGCGAATCTTTCCACGTCTGGAGTCCCATATGTTCTTTCTCACTATCCGCTCTATGATAAATCACCTCTGCCGCTGTTTCCCCATGAATTGCCCAGTGCAGCTGATTCTGCACTTTCGCAAAAAACTGTCTGGTAGTCTGCGCTTTGGAATCATAGTCAATGCTTGTAGCGTATATATCAGTAACTTTCTGATAAAATCTTCTTTCAGATAACCGAATCTCCCGAATTCTTTGTAACTGTTCTTCAAAATAGTCTTTCGTCAAAACAGTTCCAAAATTTTTCAGGCGTTCATCGTCCATTGCAAATCCTTTAACCGTAAATTCCTCTATAACTCCATTTGCCCACTTTCGGAATTGAACTGCCCTCGCAGAATCAACTTTATTTCCTACAGCAATGATGGCTTTCAAATTATAATGATTTGTATTATAACATTTTCCATCGGATGCAGTTATTCGAAATTTTCGAATAACTGCATCTTCTTCCAATTCACCATCCGCAAAGATTTTCTTCAAATGATAATTAATGGTATGCGTTTCCACATTATAAAGCAAACCCATTGTTTTCTGAGTAAGCCATACATTCTCCTCAAAATAAATTGCATTCACATCACTTTCACCAGTAGCTGTGATAAATGTCAAATATTCTGCTGCTGAAGAACGTATGATAGATATTTCCTTTTTCTTTTTCAATGATTTGTCCCTCTTAAAATTAAAGTTTCACTATACATGTGTAGCGAATTTCCACTGCAAAAAGCCACAAATTCCATTTGTCCGTCTAATACCGCCTCCAAAAGCCGTAATAAAAAGGTCTTCCTATTTATCTTATTATTACACCACAATCCAATATAAAACCATATGGGTTGCATGTAACAAAAACTTTTTATAGTATAACATAAATACACTTGTTTGTCCACCGTTTTGCGAACATTTGTTCCTGTATTTATTCATATAATTTTACTTGCAGTTTTTATAAAAAATCTAAGATTCTGCTCCCAGATTTGTCTATTCCCTTTCATGGTTTTACCATCTATACATACAATTCCAAAGCCCCTCACCACTGTCCAGCACTTTCTGAAAGGACACCTATCTGCTCTATTATTTCATATTTAATATCTGCCATATTTATAAATCCTCCTTATTAGAATCAGTAACACCAAACTTATCCATGAAGTCCTCATAACCATTTATCCAGTCAAACTTCGTATCATTTGATACTGCCTGGAAATGAAGCTCTCCGCAATGAATTTTGTTTCTTTCAACCTCTGTAAGACCAGCCCATGTCTTTCCAGCTTTTGTTTCTACTATAAAATAAATGCCAATGGATGGGTCTTTCAACGACTCCTTACGGCATACTACCGCCCAGTCAGGACTATAATTTCCATATGGTGTATCAATTACAAATCCACCTTTTTTCAACTTGGTAAAAAGTAACACATTTTCATTATTCTCCAGTTTATGGGCAAACTTTGACTCACCTTCACTATCAAGCTTGTAATATTCATTCATAGCAGGACTTCTATCAGATTTTGCTTTGAACACTCTCCATTCCTGTTCAAAATCTGCCTCCGTAATTGTATCTGTTTCAAAAATATTCCGCTCATCTAATTCATAGCCATTTACCACTTCATAAGAAGTAATATTAGAAGCCTTTGTATCATTTAGAATTCCTTTGATTAACTGGGTTACATCATCCAAAATATCCTGGTTGTCCAGCAACTCACGTTTGGTAACTCCATTTAAAATTTTGAAAATAGCAAGCCTTGGCAACATCGTATGATGCATTATAAAGTTTGCAATTTCAAAATCAGATTTTGGCTCAGAGCTGGTTTCTACTTCCAGTTCCTTATCATCATAGGCAGCCTCTTCCATTACAAACATCTGTGATGTATTGAATTTAGCTCTGCCTGTTTTAACCTTATATTCATTCTTTGCTTTCTTAAATAGCAATGACTGGTTAATCTGTAAAATACATTCACCTATAAACTCATCCTTGTCAATCTTGAATTTATAAATAGAACGTTGTGTCAAGTTTTTGCGAAGTCCTGAATATATCTTTTCAAACTCACCTTGCGTCACATAGGCTCTTATTTCATTTTCATACGATGCATTATCACCATTTACAATTTCAATCTTTCTTGTACCCTTCTGTACCATCAGTTCTTTAAATTGCATTTTAATGACCTGGGCGTGCTCATTCAGTGTATCATCAACAAACACCATATTGTCTAAAGTCCTGGTAATCTGTTGTGGAGAACCCTTTAAAATATTGTCTGGATTCATTACCCCGGCAGATACAAGTTCTTCTTTTAACGTATCCACCAGCTTTGGGCTGATTTTCTCTTCTGGAATTCCTGCTGACTTTAAAGTTTCAATCAATATACTGGCAGTAACCTCATCCTTGACAAAATGCATATTATCATTGAAATCCTTCTGAAGTGCAGATGCAAAATGGTCGTAATAATCATTTGCAATCACTGTTAGTTCATTAATTCTTCTATCAATACAGCGGTTACCTGTATTATCAACTGGCAGTCTTAACCCTCTGCCAATCTCCTGTTTCTTTGCAATATCAGAACCGCCAGCCTTCAATGTACAAAGAGTAAATACATTAGGGTTATCCCACCCTTCCCTAAGAGCAGAATGTGAAAAGATAAATGCAAGTGGCTCTTCAAAAGAAATCAGTTCATCTTTCTTTTCAAGAATAAGACTAATACCCCTGTCTATATCCTCTTGGGATTTTGCTTTAAGTTTCACATAATTATCATCTACAGAAGAATCCCAGCCTTCAACATCTACTGCATTATTCTTCTTATCCCTGGCAAAATATCCCTCCCTTACAGCTTGCACGTTCATATAGTCTGGAAAATATTCTTTGTTCTGTTCCAGCTCATGTGTATGAGTAGTTACATACTTTTTGTACTCCTCATCAAAAATACGCAGATACTCACCTCTTCCATCAGGAACAGAGCCATCACGCACTTTATCTACTGCATCAATAAAAAATAACGTCAAAGCCTTGATTTTCCTGCCTGAGCGGATAATGTTGAGCTGTTTGGCAAAATGGTTCTGTACCGCCAGTCTTATCTGGATACGCACAGCCTCATTCTTCTCTATCTCATGGTTACTGTGCCCAGGCTCAAGACCAAAAAACCCATCCTTTGTTGCAACTGATAATGGCTTTAATTTATGTGGCTCTTCTGCAATACGGTAATCTTTGTATTGTGCCAGCCCACCAGACAACTCTTCAAGTGATGCCCCACCTCCTACATTGAAATTCTTAAATCTGATTGTCCCGCCTTGGTCTTGTGAAAATATTTCAATCTTCGCTTTCAAATCAGAAGTAAATGCAATGTATCTGACATATGGGTAATCCTTTGGAATAATACCATATACTGTCTTAACCACAATCTTTTTAACCAAATCCTTCTGATATGCCGCATAGGAATCCAGCTTATAAATCTGGTTGTATAACTGTTTATGTGTAGCAGAATAACGCAAAGTAAAAAGAGGCTTTAATTCTTCGATAGCAGCCAATGACTTTGACTTTTTCTTTGTAGTACCTTCAATCCTCTGAGGTTCATCTATAATCACAATTGGTTTTATGTATTTAATATCTTCCCAAAGGTTCTGGCCATATTCATCCTCCTTACGGATTTTATTTGTATCCTTATTAAATGCCTGGATATTTAGAACACATATGCTTAAATCATTACTCTCTACCAGCTTTGAACTAATCTGCTTTGGATTGTTACTGTCATAGATAAAGCTGTGCTTACCAATATCAATGTTATAAAGCCTCTTGAAATGGCCAGCCAGTTGCTCCATAGACTTCTCTACCCCTTTGCGGATTGCAATTGATGGAACTACTATCATAAACTTGCGGAATCCATATTCCTTATACAACTCAAGAATTGTACGCAGATACACATAAGTCTTACCTGTACCTGTTTCCATTTCAACCGTAAAATTATTACCATCAGCCAGAACATTATCAGCAAACAAATCATTAGATAACTGTACCTTACGCAAATTTTCAAGCAACCTGCTGCCTGTAACAATGCCATTATTTCTGACTGGGTCGCCCTCACCTATTTTACGAATACGGGCCGGTCTGTAAATACCATCTACATGTCTTGACAGGCCTCTGAACAATTCCACAACAGAATGGATTGCTTGCATCTGGTAATCAAGGTCATCCTCAAACTGGAATGTAATACGCTTTGCCATAATTCCACTCCTCCCTAAATAAACTCTACTGTATATGCTGGCTGGTTTGTTCCTGCATTCTTCTCAACCAGAGCTTTAAGTCTTCTAAATGTCTCATCCTTTAAAGCAATGTCATCCCTGAACGCAGAATCCCTAAAAATAAATTTGATTGGCAACGGGTCAATCTCTGCAAGTTTTGAAACAAGTTCCTCTGTAATCTCCGTTTCCAGACAAACCAGTTAACTGCTTGCATAAAGGTATGTACGGCTGCCAATATCTGATAACTGCTCTAAAGTCTCAGAAAGAGCAACATCACGCTGGCGGAGCATTAACTCATAGACAATATCTACATCATTTGCACCTGGCATAAAATCAACAAGGTCTGGAGCAAACTACAACTGATTGATATCAAGCTGTCCCATATCCGTAAGAGAATTCCATTTGATATTTGTGTTGGCAGTTCTAAATACTTTAAAGCCAATGTCAATGTCTGCATCTGGATGCTCTGACTTTATTTTGTCACCTGCTCTGCGGATACGCTCAATTCCAGCCTCACATATTGTATCAAACCCTTTATTATATAATGCTGTTCCCTCTTCACACTTTTCTGGAATCTGAATCATAATATATTTTCTTTTACCATTGTCGCTATAATTGGATTCCATTACAGCATGAGCAACCGTACAAGAGCCTGAAAAAAAATCTAAAATAATATCATTATCTTTTGTAAATGACAATATATGTTCCTTGCATACATCAACAACTTTCGGAGTATCAAACGGCACACCTAATTTATCTAATAATGCCGTATCACTTCCGCCATAATAAATAAGTGATGGAATATTTTCATATAAGTTTTCTTCTAATAGATATTTTCTTCCAGGTTGTGTAGTTTCATCCTTTCCAAAAACAACTAAATTCTTACTAAGTAATTCTTTCATTGTTGAAGAAGGATTTCTCCATCCCCTATCTGGCACTGGACAAATTTTTCCTGTCATAGGATGAAGCAATGGAACAAAATAGTCATCTGGAGCTGTTTTCTTATTGGGCCATGCCATTGAAACTGCCCGATACAACCTTCCTTCTTCATCTATTTTCTTATAGGCTTTTTCTCCACCACTCAAATTTATTTGCTTATTCACCCATTGTGCAAATTCTTTGTTTGCATCTTCTAAAGAATAATTATCACTAATTTTACTAAACAGAGTTCTTGCTCTACTTATCATCATTTGAGCATTTTTTTTAGGTCTTTGCATAGAACAATTTTCCAAAAAACTCACCTTATTTTTCGCATATACTAATATGTATTCATGCTGATATGATACCCCTCTAGCATCACCCTTTGGATTTCTCTTATCCCAAATAATCGTGCCTAAATCGTTTTGTTCCCCGAATATTTCAACACACAGTTTTTGTAAATTAGTTATTTCGTTTTCATCCATATTTATTAATATAATACCATTATCTTGCAATAGTTCCCTTGCAAGTTTTAACCTTGAATATATCATAGAAAGCCAATTTGCGTGAAATTTATTACCAGAATCTCTATTTATGGTAAAACGTTCCCCCAATATATCTATATTTTCTTCTGCAACATCTGCTTCTTCCTGCGACATAATAAATGAATCATTATACACAAAATCACTGCCCGTATTATATGGCGGGTCTATATAAATCATCTTGATAGCACCATAATAATTCTGTCTAAGCATTTTTAAAACTTCCAGATTATCTCCTTCAATATAGAGATTTTCCGTAGTATCTGCATTTTTACTATCTTCTGGAATGAATTTCAATGTTCTTCCGATGACATCTTCCTGGGCAATCTTTTTTGCATTCTTTTTTCCAGCCCAGGTAAGTTCATATTTTTCACTGCCAGCTTCTTCAAATTGCCCTAATTCCTCTTTTAATGCTTCAAAGTCAACCTCTCCATCCTTTACTACAGATGGAAATAACTGAGCCAGTTTTTTTACATTATCTCCAACAATATCATTAATCTGCTGTGGTACTTTGTTATCCATAGCCTGTATCCTCCTATACTTATTCACTATCAAGTGCTTGTATTTTTGTCTTAATCTCTTTATTGAGTTTTATCCGTTCAGCATTGGTAACTGCTGTCTTTAATTTACCTCTGTACATCACTAACTCTACATATTCCTGGCATAGCCAGGCAGTCCTTCGGGAATCATACCAACTATTACCATCGAGCAATTTATCTGTATGTTTATATGCTTTCTCATTAACAATCATATAAGCCTTATAGAACCACTCCTTGTAAAGCTGCACTTTATCAATCTTGTTCTTCAGTTTACTATAATCCATATATTCAAGAAGCCTGTCCCTGTTACTATCTGGAACACCCAGCATATATTTATCTGTAAGCAAGGCCTGCCCAACTACAATCTGCATATCATCAGTCTGGCTAAGTCTCTTGACTGCCAATGAATACACCTCATCTTTTGTGTCATGCATATGAAGCACACATAAAGGTTTTATAAGGTTCTGGTAAGTGACGGCAAGGAAATTTGTATCTTTGATATTTACCACTTCTATATCATAAAATTGTATGACCTGGCAGCGGTACTTCTCATTGTTTACTGATGGAATTTCTTCTCCAGCAATCTGATACTCCAGCCTTACAGACTTAACAGCATCTTTTATCCTCTTTTTATCATTAGGTTTTAAATTCTTTGGAATAAAATCCTTTAAAGCCACATTGACATCTATCCTGTATGTATCTGGTAAACCAAACATACAGTATCACCTCCAATACTTATGCATTTTCTATTCTACTACCAGAAAAGAAATCAATTCAAAATCATCAGCAGTCTCATTAGCAAAGGCATTATTAAATCCACCAAAATCAAACATAAGCTGGGCAGCTTTTGACTCTTCTTCTCCCTTAATTGATTTAATTGCTTTATTCAGCAGGTCTGAATAGAACTGCATATCTTTGGCATTGTTTGTGCGTACAAAAAATTTCTGGAACAGCTCCATAACAGGCTGGCTCTTTCCATAACAGAGCTTACGGAACTGTTTAACTACTTCTCTTGCTTGTCCATTTCCAAAGAGTACCTCACCATTATTTCCCATATATATGAGATAATATGGATATAGAGAGCTGTCTGATTTAGGCTTATTGGCATCATTACTATGCTTGAAGCAGAAAAGTACCCCCGCATTTTCTCCATCTGTCACAGAATACACACCTTTTGGAACTTTCTTAATCTCTGGCACATTCTGGATGTATTCTGACAACTCATTCAGATACTCATTCATATTCAAATCTGTAAGAGAAATATTGTCGTTTGCATCCTCTATATCAATTACTTCATCCTTTAATCTTTCAAGCTGGCGCTTTCTAAAATTAAAATCATTCATTTCTGGAGTAAGTATATCTTCATCACCAGTAGATACCAGATTTAATGTGGTCATCTTACCCTTTACCCGCGATTCAAGCCCCAGATACTCGTTCAATTCCATGTTAGGGAAGAAATTAATCATCTGGATATTTGTATTTTTACTTCCTATACGGTCAATACGTCCAAATCTCTGTATCAAAGATACTGGATTCCACTGGATATCAAAATTAATAACTGTATCGCAGTCTTGCAAGTTCTGGCCTTCAGAGATACAATCTGTACCAATTAATAAATCTATCTGCCCCTCTGCTGGAATCTCCTTTTTCATCTTTGATACCGGTGAGAATGCACACAGTACTGAATTAAAATCACTATCTACATTCCTATTGTTTGTAACAACTCTCTTGCCAGTAACACAGGCTGAATATACCCTTAGTGCCTTCATATGCACTGAAAGCCTGCTGTACAAATAATCTGCTGTATCTGCAAATGCAGTAAATATAATAACTTTGCGGTTACCATCATTGTACGGGGTTTCCTTAACCTTTCTCTCCAAGATACCTATAAGGTCTTGAAGCTTCTGGTCTCTCTGCTCATCAAGAATACGCCTGGCACTTTTGTGAATCTCAGCAATAATATATTTATCACTGGCTAAATCTTCCAGATAGTCATCCACTCTTAAATGTTTGACATCTATCTCATATTTTCCCTCAATATATACATCCTCTGAATCGTTATCATCAAAGTCTTCATCTTCCTCAGATACATTTCCGCTGCCTTTCAGCAATAACTGCTCCGTACGTTCAATTCTCTCTAACAGCCTGCGGAGAGTTTCTTCAAAAGAATATACAGAGCTTTCCAAACGCTTGAAAAGGTTGAATCTGTGGAGAATAATCATACCATCCGCCTGGATATCAAAGTTCATATCTCCACCATGCTTACCTTTAAGTGAATACTTTTCAATATACAGTTTCTTGTATTCTTCCTTGATATATCTTGTAGGCGTATAAACACTCAAAACCAAAGCTTCAAGAAGTCCGTTGGTCTCCTTGAAATTTAAAAGCTCTCCTTTAGTATCAATATCACTATTGTATGTATCTGGCTTATTCTTCCCTGGGAACTGGCCTGCGCCCTTACCGCCATAATAACTGGTAATATGCTTTCTGCTCCGTGATATTGTCATAAGCTCCAATAGCTTGTAAAAATCCGATGGCAAACTATCCAGCAACTGGTCTTTCTGATGATTTGGAATTTTCTCCCATGCATTGATATTTGCTGAAGTCCTGCGTAAAAGATTTTCCACGCTTGTAATACCCTGTTCTTCAAATGCAGAGTCTGTATCTCTCGTAATAATACTAATCTGGTTTTTCAAATCTACCAGGCTGTTATTAACTGGAGTTGCAGACAACATCAGCACTTTTGTATTATTATTTCCATGCTTAATGACATCCTGCATCAGTCTTGCATACCGTGTCATAATAAGCTGGTCATTATCATCATACCGGTCATTTCTATTGCGGAAATTATGGCTTTCATCAATAACTACAAGGTCATATAGACCCCAGTCAAACTTCTTAAGGTCTTGTCCTGACCTTGATATTCCACTATATCTGGACAAATCAGTATGAAACATAATTCTGTAATTAAATGTTTCATGCAAGAATGAATCTTTATAATCTCCTCTAAAAGAATTCCAGTTATCGTAGAGCTTCGCAGGAGCTAGTACAAGAACTCTGTTCATTCCAATTTCAAAATACTTTATAATTGCCAGGGCCTCAAATGTTTTACCAAGACCTACAGAGTCCGCGATAATGCATCCACCATAAGTATTAAGCTTACGTATTGCAGATACTACACAGTCCTTCTGAAAATCATATAATGCATTCCAAATCTCTGTCTTTTTAAACCTGGCACTATCCCTTTCAAAACGCTCTACCCCAGCATCAAGCTGGTTACCAAACAGCTCATTCAATGTGAAGTAATATAAGAATTCTGGTGCATGTTCTTTATAAACATATTGCAGGCTTGCAAGCAATTCATCCTTGTAATCTATAGATACCTGCTCATTAAACCAAATCTTCTTAAAGATTTCCAAAGCTCCTAGTATCTGCTCCCTATCAGCACTGCCACTTAATATTGTGTCAAAATTAATATTGTTTAAAGCATCTCTGTTACTCTTCTTGGAAATTTCAAGTGATGAACTGCCTTGAATCATAAAGCCATCATCTATTATCAGGATATTGCCACCTATATGGATACCTGGATTAACTTTACGGATATTGACATGCTTCTTGATAAAATCATGCATACTCTTTGCTTTGGAAAAATGCTGCAACTTATTCTTCTCTGTAATATCATATGCGTTAAACAATACATCTGTTGGATTAATCTCAAATTCGTGGGTTATCTCTGATTGATGTGGCAAAAACCTCACATCACGAATTACAAAATTAATTTCTTTTACATTGTGCAGGTTCTTCTCTAGTAAAGAAAAAACTGATATTGTCAGCTTGTCATTGACAATATTAACTACTGCATCCTTTTTGTTCTGGAGAACTTCATTGATTTTCTGTACCATCTGCTCATTTGAATTTATCATATTCATATATAAGCCAACTCCTTGCTGGATACATGCGCTCTGTCTGTGTTCTAATTGATTATTTTAAAACAGGTGTCCAATACCTGGACTTGTACCCATAAATTATTACTTTCTCTCATCTGTATTAAATATAAAAAACTAAGGTTAATTATACCATAAATCACTAACTATTTCATCCACATTATAAAACCCTGTTAGTACTACTGGCTATATACCAAATCATTTATCCAGCAAAATCTGGTGTAACGGTTTGTATGCAATATAATTGTAACATCACCAAAAATGGCATAGTTGCCCAACTAATAAAAGTTAAAGCGGATATTGCCATTCACTCCTTTTGTACTGTTTCTCCTGTTTTCTTCTTGTATCAATAAAACGCTCTTTTACAAAGGTATATAACCGCTCCAGCCAAAAACTGCTATAATTTCAATAAACATCTTAATTTAAAATTATTGTTTTTATAGTATAATACAATATATAAAAAAAGTACAGAACAAGCGTTTAACTTGCTGTACTTTTTTATTATATAATTTGCAATTATCATTTTCTATTGGAAAAACTCCAATAAATTGCTGGCATCTGGCACTAAAAACCGTCCATCCCCACACAAACACAAGACAACTATAATTATCTTATTTTTTATAAAGAAATATCCACTGGCTTATATGCAACAAGCGGCGGGGTTGTACCATCCTGCACACCATTATTTACATTCCCTGTATTTTCTGCATTATTATTTGTTCTTTTTCTTTCTTCTTTTCTTTCCTCTTTCTTTTCTTCTGTTTCTGGTATATCTTTACTGCCTGGCTCTGCCTTTCCAGCTTCTTTCATTTCCTGGTTTGCATCTGCAAGTGTACTTATCTGCGCAGAAGAAGCTTCTGTAGCTTTACTTTCTAATTCTGCAAGTGCTGCCTGTTTTGCTTCTATATTACCGCCCCTGTCAAATTTTATCTCTGTTTTCAGTATATTTGCCATGTCTTTCATTTTTCCAGCAACACCGCCTTGTACTTTTGCCTGTTTTATAGAACAATCTGCTGAAAGCATTGCCTGCATACCTGGCTGTGAGAAACCACTTCCCTTTGCCTCCGGCTTCCGTTTCTGTGTCTGCTGTACAGGTAAATCTGCTTTCTGTGCCTGCTGTTTCCTCTGTTCAATCTGGTGTTGCATTAACTGCTGTTGCAGCCTGGAAATCTCCTGTTGTATTTCCTGTCTTTTCTTCATTTTTTCTTCTAATGGCATACTGTCGTTAGAAGAAAGCTCCTGAAGCTGTTTCTGTGCATTTGCTATTTGTTTCTGGATACTTTTGCTGGTTGCGTCCATCTGCATACCACCGCCATTGTATCCCTGTATACTATTGTTTGCATTTGTTACATTTCCAACTGTCATCATAACTTTTCTCTCCTTCCGTTGTCAATATATTGTGATTACTAATCTTTAAATATGGCAGCCCTGTGCCCTTATTTACTTTTTCGGAAGTCAGTCCTGCAAACTAAAGCATCATTACGTGAAACGTCCTTTTTATGTTGTAAACTGTAAACAGGTTCTTTTACTCTGCCATTAACATAATGCAAAGGCAGAATTCCCCATCCCTTAATTCAATATCTATATCACCAGAATATTTCCATGCAATCCTGCGGATATTAGGCAGGCCATAACCATGACATTCTTTTTCCTTCTTAGATGTAATTGGAAGCCCATTTTCCCCATCCCACTCAAGATTACCTTTAAAACTGTTTTTTACCTCTATCATATAGGCATTATTCCTACGGTATGAAATAACAGATATGCTTCCTGTACTATCTTTATTTGTATTTTCTAAAGCATTTTGCAAAGCATTATTTAATATTATGCTTATATCAAACGCATCAATTCCCGCCCCTTCGGGGTAATAAAATTCTGAATTGAAGCTGATACCTGCTTTCCCTGCCTCTTCTTTTATTTCTTGCAAAATTACATCTGTTACAGGGTTTCCACTTTTTATCCCTCCTGCTGTCCTGTTAAGATTATCTTTTAACTTTGCACTGTAAGCTGCCGCCTCTTCTGTTTTGTTTCCAGCATAAAGCCTTTCAAGCACAAGTATATGGTTTGCCATATCATGCCTTGTACTACGTATATCATTGTAAAGGCTTTCTACCTGCTTAATATGTTTCCTTATATTGCCTGCCTGTGCAGCAATCAGCCCCGCCTGCATATTTTCTGCCTGTTTTGTTTTAATATTATGGTATAATACAATAACCACTACAATTGTAATAACAGATGCCAGACAATAAAGCAATACCAGGGCATCATAAATATCCAGCGGCCTTCCAGCTTCAGTTATAGAAAAAAAGCGGTAATAATATATAATCTGGTATCCTGTTATTCCCATAAATGAAGGTACTGCCAGCATAAACAGTTCCTTTTCTGACATATCTGCATGTTTATTCTTATAAACTTTTAAAATGCATAAGCTTCCAGACACTGTAAATAAAAGTTCTATAAAAATATAAAATATACACACTAAAATATACAAAAGGGACATATATTCTGTATGCCTTGCCATATAATTAGTCCTTAAAATGAACTCATATAAATTGTCATATAAAATTTCTGCAATTGCAGCAGCAAACCAGTTTAATGTAAAAAATACTTCTACAATAAATAATTTCTGTTTATAATTTTGCCTTTCCATAAAGCAGATAAAAATAAAAACAGCCATAATACCAGTAATATATGCTGTACCAGCTTTAATAACCAAAGGCATAATATAAAGCACAGCCATAATAAAGCAATATAACATACTGGCATATAATGCTGTTTTTTTCTTTCTTAAATAACGCCTGGCAAACCATCCAAAGCAGCATCCCCTTATAAAGATTTCTGCATAAACTACAACATCCTGCATTTTACATTTTTCCTTTTCTATGGTTATACCTTAAATAACATTGGACAAAATCCTTATATTTCTGCTTTGACATAAGTGCCTGTCCTCTTTTTAAATAGATTATAGACGAATTATATTTACTGATATAATCAAAGTTTACAAGATATGCCCTGTGCGGGCGGTAGAAACCGTTCCCTGCCATCCTTTCTAAGTCTTTCATCTTTCCATAATACTCTATATCTGTCTCCATTGTATGCAGCAATATTTTGCGGTTAAACACTTCGGCATATACAATGTCTTCAAAACCAACTGTAATATGCCTGCCTTTAGTAGTAATTATAAGAGGAGGCTGTTCCCTTTTTATGCTTTCACCTGGCTGTTTAAACTTCCTGTACTGTCTGGCGGCATTTTGTAATACTTCACTGAATTTCACGTTATCAAACGGTTTAACCAGATAATGGAATGCACTTACATCAAATGACTGGAACACATAGTCCTCTGTTATAGTCACAAAGATTATAATTATTTTACTATTAAACTTGCGAAGTTCCCTGGCAGTCTGCATACCATCCATACCTGGCATTTGTATATCAAGAAACAGGATGTCTGGAAGCTGTAGAGTATCTAGTACCTCCTGCCCTGATTTGTATAATATGATATTTGCCTCTGGACAAACCACTTTTACTCTATCTGCTATTAATGCCCTTGTTTCTTCCTGGTCATCACATATACCAACCTGCAATACTACCCCTCATTTCTGTAAATAATCACTGCACATATTCAATCCGCAGTTTTTTCCTGGTTTCCATTAGTGCAAAACCTAATAAGTTCTGCCCTTTCCATTTATTAATATCAAACCTGTTTTCATCTTTCATGCTAATTCCAATTCCCCATATCTTGTCCATTACTGCACACTCCGCAAGTATATGTTCCCCTGTTCCAAGAAGCAAGTCCCTAAGTTCTTTGTTCTGCCTGAACTTTTCTAACAGCCCGTTATAAATTATAATCTGCCTTGTACCATTCCATATAGTATCATTATAGCCTGGAACTTTTCTTCCAAGTGCCTTAATCTTTCCTGCATTATCCGTCTGTAATATCTTGTCCGCTGTAGCATTATCCTTAAATAAAACTGCTTTCTGGTACATCATATATTGTTCCATTGAAGAAAACCCTAAACCATCTGCCTTAAAATCTGACAAATACCAGTTACTTAAATATCCATTGTTTTCATCTGGATTATGGAAACAAATTATTTTTTTATCTGCCAATGTGCCCACCTCCTTATTTATTATTAATTATTTTTCTATTTCTGGTTATCTTTCATCCATTTATTATATTCTTCAATAAGATATGGCTGTATTTCTGGATATGTCCACTTATCTGCCAAGTTGTCCATTAAAACGGTTTTCTCAATCTCATTATGTAATTCACCTTCAAACTTTTTAATTTCTGCAAAGTATAACATCCCAAATGTTTCTACACCATCAAAATTATAATCTGCCGTAACTGAATAAACACATATTGGTTCAATATCATACACTATTGCACCTGTTTCTTCATAAAGTTCCCTTTCCGCCGTTTCTGCTATTTCTTCCCCTGCCTCCCTGTGCCCTCCTGGCAATTCATATGTATCCCTTTCCCTATGTTTGCAAAATACCCATTTGCCGCCTGACTTTGCTATTATAACCGCAAACTTCAGCAGGCTGTCATCAACACTTTCATAAAATTTTACTTCTGTCATCTTATCTCTCATTTCTATATTGTATTATTATATTTTTTTAACCATGAACATTTCCATCGGCTGTTTATATCCAGGAATATCCAGCACAAGGCAGCCTGCATCCTGATATCCCAGCTTCCTGTAAAAATGCTGTGCACTTTCATCTGTCTGTGTTGAAGTCATCACCATTCCGTGCCCTTTAGATTTCATTTCCTGTTCCCAGTATAATAAAAGTTCTTTTCCAAATCCCTTTCCTTGCATATGCCAGTCTATAAACAACATTGTGCAGAAAGGCAGGTTATCCCAGAAAAAATTATACCGCAGCAGCCCGGCAGGAATTTCTCCGTCTGACAGTATATAACCCATATGCCTGTTTACCTTTTCTGTAAAACCTTCTTCTGGCAAATGCTTATCAAGACTGTACCAGAACTGCCTGTCACTATTTACAACATATCTTATATCTGCCATAACACACATCCCCTCCAATACATAATACAGTCTGTATGTATTATTCTTTTGCCTTTCTGTTAATATATTCTGTTTTATATTTTGAATAAACTATTGTCTGGTCATGGTAAAGCCCGTAATATCCAGACATAAGGTAACTTACACTTATAGCAAGCAGAAAATATGGTACAGCCTCATACCCAAATAACTCAAAAGCAATAAGCATTGATGTTATTGGACAGTTTGTCACACCACAGAATACAGCCGCCATTCCAGTTGCTGCACACATTGACGGGGAAATTCCTGCAATCTGCCCAAAAAGACAGCCAAATGTTGCACCTACAAAGAATGAAGGTACAATTTCACCACCTTTAAAACCAGCTTCAAGTGTTAATGCTGTAAAAACTATTTTCCATATAAATGCAGCAGGGTCTGTATTTCCTTTAACTGCTTCCTCTATTACAGGAACACCCGCACCCATATAATCCGGAGTATGCAATATAATTGTAAGAATTATAATTACCAGGCTTGACACAACTACCCTGGCATAAGGGTTCTTTAACTTTTCCCTGTAAAAATCACCCAGGGAATGTAATGATATACAGAATATTACACTTAGCCCTGCACAAAAAAGCGCAAGAATAATTATTTTTATGCTTGAAACTACATGAAACCCAGGTACATCAAGTATTTTAAATACATCTGGCCCAATACCCATATGTACAGCAACTTTTGAAGCCACAAGCGATGCAAATACACATGGCACAAGTGCAGCATAGTACATAACCCCTACACTTACTACTTCCATTGAAAATATCGCTGCCGCTATAGGAGTACCAAACATTGCCGAAAATGCGGCACTCATGCCACACATAACAACTATCCTTTTATCCTTTTCATCAAATTTAAACCACCTGCCAAGCTGGTTCCCTATACTTCCGCCAAGCTGGAGCGCTGCCCCTTCCCTTCCTGCTGAACCGCCAAAAAGATGTGTTATTATCGTAGACATAAATATAAGAGGCGCCATTTTAAATGGAAGTTCTGTTTCTGCATGTATTGTGGAAAGCACCATATTTGTCCCTTTATCATTCTTGTATTTAAAAATACTATATAAAAATACAACCAGTATACCAGCCAGTGGCAGCAACAGTATTATTTCAGGGTTTTCTGTCCTGAAGTCTGTTACCTGGCGGAGGCAGAACGCAAAGAATGTACTAGAACCGCCTACTACAAAACCAATAAACACTGAAAAAACAGCCCATTTTGCAAATAATGTAAAATTCCTTGTAATCCTCCTTGCATAAAATTTATACATCTCCAAATATCTCATAATTGCCTCCATATCTTATAATGCCTTTAATTTGCAATGTATTATTTTATATAATTAAATGCTGCCCACAAATAATCCCCCCATAATTCTGGTAAAACATTTTCTACAGGCATCACATGCTTTTAAAGCAAACTAGCCCTGTATCTGCAAGCCATATATCTGTTTTATTATACATTAATAATAAAATCTCTGCAAATAATTAATTCCTGTATGCCATAAACATTTCACACTTCTCTATATAATATGGATAAATTTCATTTATACAATAAAAGATTATATACTATAGGCAATTATTGGAATAATTTTCCGTTGACTTTAAATAAATATATATTTATAATAGTAATAATTACTGATAAGGAGGTGTATAATGCAAGCAGTACGTTACAGCAGACAAAGGGAAGCAATAAAAAATTATCTTTTATCAACAACATCACACCCTACTGCAGAAATGGTATACAGTAATATTAAAGAAGAATTACCTAATATCAGCCTTGGGACAGTTTACCGTAATTTAAACTTTCTTGCTGACCACAACGAAGCATTAAGGCTTAACTGCGGAGACGGATATGTACACTTTGACGGATGCACATACCCCCATAACCACTTTTTCTGCCGCCAGTGCAGGTCATTATCAGATATAGAAATGGACTCAATTGAGCATATCGACAAAATTGCCAATGCTGGATTTAATGGAATTATAGAAGGCCACACTGTCATATTCTATGGCATGTGCCACAACTGTATAAAAACACAGTAAAAAATTCCAGATAAAAAAATTTAAAAACATATTGACAAGCAATGTTTTTAATGTTATTATAAGCAAGAAATCAGTAATCATTACTATTAACAAAAACTAATCAAGTATTATTATATACTTGAAATCATATAATTAAAAAGGAGATACTATTATGGCAAAATATGTATGTACAGTATGCGGTTATGTTTATGAAGGGGATGCAGCTCCAGAAAAATGTCCACAGTGTGGCGTTGGTGCAGACAAATTCAAAAAGCAGGAAGGTGAAATGAGCTGGGCTGCTGAACATGTAGTAGGTGTTGCACAGGGCGTTGATGAAGAAATCCTCCAGGGACTCCGCGACAACTTTAACGGTGAATGTTCAGAAGTTGGAATGTATCTTGCAATGGCAAGGGTTGCACACCGTGAAGGTTATCCTGAGATTGGTCTTTACTGGGAAAAAGCTGCTTATGAAGAAGCTGAACATGCAGCTAAATTTGCTGAATTACTTGGCGAAGTTATTACAGACAGCACAAAGAAAAACCTTGAAATGCGTGTAGAAGCAGAATGTGGCGCAACAGCAGGTAAAATGGCTATCGCTAAGAAAGCTAAAGAACTTGGCTTAGATGCAATCCATGATACTGTACATGAAATGGCCAGGGATGAAGCTAGACATGGTAAAGCATTCAAAGGACTTCTTGAGAGATACTTTGGTTAATATTAACACCAGATATTAAAGATTGAGGGAATGAACCAGAAATGGTTTGTTCCCCTTTTTTACATCCTTATTCTACTATATTTCTTTGTTATAATATAATGCCTCTGCCTGTTTTATTTTCTGACGAAATGGTGTATAATACCTGTAAATAATAGAGGACTATCCAGACGGTTTTCCTCATCCCAGTTGCCTTATTTTTGGATATACAAAAATAAATAAAATATTGCATATTGTTGTTGGTTCAAACGATGATACCATATTCTTTATAACTGCTTATTATCCTAACACAGATAAATTTGAAACGGATTTAAAAACAAGAAAGGAGCAATAACTATGTGTATGTATTGTAAATGCAAAACCACTATGTCATCTTTTACGACTCATGTAGTAAATTATAAAAATTGTATTATCATCATTAAAAATGTTCCTTGCGAGGAATGTGAACAATGTGGAGAAAAATATTATTCCAATGAAATTGCAAAACAGCTTGAAAACCTTGTTAACATTGCCAAACAGCTTATGCAGGAAATAGCCATTATTGATTACTCCAAAGCCGCATAACCACACCATGTAACAACAGGCAGCAGCATTGTAAAATGCAACTGCCTGTTGTTCTTAGTATTTTTAATTGAAATTTATGGACTATTTATCAACAATATTTAATATTTCAGATATGGAAGCAATATATAATTTAATCATAATAATAAATAGTAGTAAAACATACTTATTCTTTATTAAATTCTACCAGGTTTTATAGCTATATTTCAGATGCAATTAATAATATGCTTAAACTAATAAATCTAAATTAATAGCAATTTCCAATGATATTATAAAATCCAATAAACGCTTCCAAAAATTTGTTTATTCACTTTATTTAACTATAGGTGTATAACGTATCCTTATTTGAGGCAGTGCTTTAAGTTCTGTATAATAGTTAATCTGCCAGTCTTCTCCCTGTGAAGGGTCATTTTCCCCGCTTGCAGGAGGTGCAAATATTTTAAGTGTTATATCTGTTGCGCCTTCAATAGGTTTCTTAAAGAAAGCACTCATCATGTCTATACACTTTACCCCAGGGGCTTTATAAAACCAGTGTCCGTTAAGTTCAAGCATAAGGTTCATATCCACATTACTTTCATCAAAGTAAGCTTCACAAAATACTGGTGAGCTTTCAAAGTGCAGGCTTACTGCCACACCGTCTGCATCTTCTGAACCACCCCAGCGCATTTTTGCTGGAAATGCTGTTTCTTCTTTTTCTTCCATAGAAGGGCTGAAAAAGTCTTCATGTATAATCTTTCTGTATTCTTCCATAAGCGGCTGTTCAATACCAACATCCTGGTTATTAGGGTCTTCAATTTCAAGCCCGAGCCTGCCCCTGTCCCTGAACTGGTACATAGTAAAAGCAGAAAGCCATTTTTCTTCGTCAGCCTTAAGCATCTCACAAAATTCCTTTGTCATTGAAGCCTGTTCATAAGCTCCTGTAATATCAGCATCAGCATTAAATTCTGACAGAACCATAGGCTTTTTCACACCATTATTTAAGAATGTGTATCTTTCATAGCTTTTCTTTGCAATTTTATATATTTTATCAACTGTATAGCGTGCAAATGTGTCCCCGCCTTCTTCTGCAACATCATAAGGCCATCCCCAGTGAAGTGCCATGTAACGGTCTACTGAAACAATATCTGCTGCCCTTGCTGCTTCTGCAAAAATATCCTCTTTTTCCATCTTTTCGTCTTCTATTTCTTTGCAGCCATCAAGGCAGATTATTGTTTGTACATTTGGTGCTTCCTTATGGATAATTTCACATGCATGTACAAAAAATGCAGCAACTTCTTCATAACTTGCACGTTTATTAAATGAAAACCAGTCACCAGTTGCCTCATGGTTGATACGTAACATTACACGTCCGAAGGTGCTTAAATCATGTGCTATTGCAACTAAATGTTCATCTGTTACTTTTGGGTCAATAGTCATTGTAAGAAGCACATCCTGTCCATGCCTGCGCACATCCCTCATATAAGTAAATGGCTCTTCATCTTTTGTCCCGTTAAGACCACCTTTATAAGTAAAATAATCATCATAAGGATAATCCCATGCAAAACTTACATCCATATCTTTGCAGGCTTCGCTTATTCTCTGTGGCCATTCCTTATCATTAGGATAATAGCAGTACATAAGGCTTACAGCCCTGTGTGGCCTGCCAAGTTTCTGTAATATATAATCCTGGTTTACATATTCACCACGTTCACTTCCGTCACCAAGGTCTACGGCACATTGTGCAGCACCCATGTGTATTACCCTTGCTTTTAACTCACTCATATTAGTTCTCCGTTTCTTTTAAATATAGTAGATATTCTTATTATACTGGTCCAAAAAACTATTTACTATATAAAATAAAAGAAATAAAATACACTAATTTATAGACATTATTTTTTATATAACATAACGTTGTACACTGTTTAACGTACCTCTTCCAGATACCACTTCTGGCAGTTATGGCCATTATATTCCCACTGCTGCACATTAGCACCATTTGAAGTGTCTGCATTTTCTACTTCTACAACACTCTTACATCCTGAAGTCTTTGTATAAATAGAATAGCTTCCGTTTGCATTTTTTACAAGTTTAAACTTCTGCGCATCACAATATGTATTCTCCCAAATTCCTATATTAGTCCCGTTACTGCTGTTATTATTACTTACATCAAGCAGAAATGTATTGCCATCACCAAGTGCAGAATAAATATAATAATATCCGTTTCCGTCACTGACAAATTTCCATGTATTATTAGCCTTAGCACCTGAAGCCTGGTATTGTAATACATTTGCGCCATTTACAGCCCATCCGCCAGAAACATCCATATACTTTCCACTCTGTACATTTTTCAGCATATAAGATTTACTTGCATTTATAACATCATTACCATATACCGACATAATTGCATCTATAATTGACTGCTCTGTTACCTGGTAATTATAGCGGTTAAATAAGCCATAACCTTTTGCACCTGTTACACCATTGTCCCACCAGAGTGGCACACATCCATAATTATCTGCATATGAACATACCTTATATGCAAGTTCAGCACGGCAGGCTGTATTAACAGGGTCAACATGTGATTTAGATGGTGCACCATATTCACCTATTACAACCGGATACCCTTTACTGGTAAATTTCTGGTAAAGTGAATGGAACTGGCTGTTAATATAAGTTTCATCACCATAAGAAGCCACTTTTGAACTATCTGTAGCATTACTTCCCCACTGTGTTATAGCAGTATTGTTTTCATCACAGAAATCCCAAGGGTCATAATAATGTACAGAAACCATTATTCTTTTTTCACCTGATGGTATCTCACTTGAACGGTAATTATCAGAAGGGATTACAAACCCATAATCACCAGCGGTATAATTAATGTTAGTGTTCCAGCCTGGCAGCATAAGCCAGCGTTTTGCATTGTTGCCACCTGTTTTACGCACAGTGTCCACAAAAATCTGGTTTAAAGCATTAATATTAGAATAATATGTCCTGTTTGGTTCACCATAAGTACCATCAAATTCTTCATTCATAGATTCAAAAATAAGATGTTCGTCATAGTTTTTAAACCTGTCTGCAATCTGCTGCCAGCACGCAGCGTATTTCTTTCGTATTGTATCCTGGTCCTGCCCGTTGCAAAGAAGCCATCCGCCTTCAACTGTATTATAACCGTCCCCATGCATATTTAGAATAACATAAAACCCATTATTAATACACATGTCGATTACCTGCTGTACACGGTCAAGCCATGAAGAGTCAATAGTGTAACCTGGGGCACTTCCAATTTTGCTTAAATAAGACACTGGTACACGGATTGACTTAAAACCTTGGTTTCTAACTGCTTTAATTAGGTTTTCAGTAATAACAGGATTACCCCAGTTCGTTTCATTTGGTGTACCACCAATTGCTGATTCAAGCTGGTTTCCCAAATTCCAGCCAGCCCCCATTGCATCAACAATTCCCTGCTGGTTGAGATGCTGGAAAGTTGCAGCGCTTGCCTTTTTTGCTGGAGCAATTCCTCCTGCCCCAGAAACCCCTAATGCTAATGCAGCAGCCATTAAAACTGCCATAAACTTTTTAATACGCATATTACCTCCTTCTCCTGCCAGTATAACTGGCTATTTGTATATTATTTGTGTTGCAACATCCATATTTTAACAAATCTTTTGCAATTTGTATATACTATTTTTAAATTTATTTCATTTTATGGCACTGTTTAGTAAAACATCTGACAATACAATATTATATACAGTATATATCTGCCTTCTGGAAATATTGAATAATTACTTCACAAGAAATACTTGTATTTCATACACATGCTCCATTCATGTCCGTTTCATAAATTTTTATACCAAAAACCTGTAAATACAAGATAATTTCCAGTTATCTTGTGTTATTGTATATCGGACGGTTTTTAGTGCCAGAGCCACAATATTCCGTACAGGGGCACGCTTCCGCTACGTTAACCCACGCAACGGCACATAAAGCCAATATATTATATATTGGCTTAAATGCCGGCGGGGTTAAAGTGCCCCTTTTACGGAATAATTGATGGCATCTGGCACGCAAAACCTGTCACCAGATACTTACAATAAACTCCAAAACAAAATGATAACTGGAAATTGGGTGGGACTGATTATTCTGCTAGTCACTTATTATGCAATGAAACTGTTAATATTTATTATGGAATAAATACATTATTGTTATCAATATGAAAAGGATACCACCCAGCTTCCGTTCGTCTGAATAACACTTTCCACACCATAATTTCCAGTTATATTATTTATTCTGTTTTTATACCATGTTTTCTGTGGTTTTGCCAGGGTACAGCAGGTTTCTAGTGTTCCATCTAATATTATTCTATTCCAGGGGCACTTCAGCCCCGTTGGCGTTTAAATCCCGTTTCAAATGCCACAAAAAATGTTTGTTTTTTGTGGCATAGGGATTTTATGCGCCATTACGTGGGCTGTCGTAGCGCAAGCGTGCCCTAGAATAGAATAATTTAGTGGAACACAGAAAATCCTGCGTCCGTTTACCAGCCAAAGATAACTGGAAATTATCCTATACTTACAAGTTTTATTTGACAATAATTTGAAAAAGTGTATACTGGTATAAAACTAAATACATTTAAGGTGCTTGCAGTAATATGCCTGGAATGGCTTGGAGCTGCTGGTGAAAAGGGAAACAGGTGAGAGACCTGTGCGGACCTGCCACTGTAAAATTGAGGTTATATACAAATATACCACTGGAATTCTGGGAAGGCATGTATATAAACGTGTTGCATATTTTATAACGTAACAGATATTAAGCCAGGAGACCTGCCTTAGATGAAAAACTATAAGCCACAGGTAACTGGCCTTATAAATTATGGTACAGGTATTTTTTAATTAACACCAGGTATCTTTATTAAGTGCACCCAAAAACCTCTGGCTGGAAAGCTGGAGGTTTTTTTGCATATACATAACCATTTTCCAATAGATTATTATGCTTATAATTCTGCTATAAGAAACTGGAATACCAGTTATAAAATGCTTTTTGCATTTACTGCAATAATAGCTGTTATCTCCTCAGGCAATTTTTTTATCCCAGTATATACATTCCTGTTTATGGGATTTGTAAATACACATATTGCCAGGCTTTCTATAAAAGAATATTTAAAGGCTTTACAGATACCCTTTTTATTTATTTTGCTTGGAAGCATAGCTATTGGTGGAAATATAATACTAATGCTTAATATTATATTAAAAGCTGCCAGTGCTGTTAGTGCAATGTACTTAGTAACCTTGTCAACCCCGGCTGGCGAAATTATTACATCACTTAAAAGGCTGCATCTGCCTGGTTTATTTATTGAACTAATGTATCTTATATACAGGTATATATTTATCTTATCTGAGGAAGTACATAAAATGCATAATGCAGGTGTGGCAAGACTTGGATATATTAATTACAGGACATCATTCAAAAGTTTTAGCATGATGCTTGTCAATCTTTTAATTGTATCCTTAAAAAATTCACGTAATTACTATAATGCTATGGAAGCACGCTGTTATAATGGTTCAATTGGGTTTTATAATGAAAAGAAAAAAATTTCATGGTTACAATTATTGCTGTTTTTAATATATTTTTTATTCTTAATTACAGGCCAGCTTGCATCCACAATATAACATGCACCAAAACCATATATTAAATAAAGCATGGGAGGAAAACAGATGGCAGGAACACCTGGTTATATACTTGAAATCCATAACTTGTATTATTCTTATGATAATAGAAATAATGTTTTATCAAACATTAACCTTGGAATTAAAAAAGGTGAAAAAATTGCTTTACTTGGTGCTAATGGTGCAGGCAAATCCACTTTATTCTTAAATATGAATGGTGTATATAATAAAGGAAATGGGGAAATATTTCTTTCCGGAACAAAGGTAACAAGAAAGAATATTAACAGACTCAGGCAAAGTGTTGGATATGTTTTCCAGGAACCAGACAGCCAGATTGTTGGTACTACCGTTTTAAATGAAGTATCTTTCGGGCTTGTAAACCTTGGACTGCCAGAAAGCGAAATACAGAAAAGAACTATTAATATTTTAAAAGAAATGAATCTTTATAATTATAAGGACAAACCTCCGCATTATTTAAGTGGCGGTGAAAAAAAGCGTGTAGCTATTGCAGGTGTTATTGCAATGCAGCCAGATATTATTTTATTTGACGAACCTATGGCATCATTAGACCCTGGAAATTCATTAATGTTTGAAAATATACTAGCAAAACTTGAGGACAAAGGAAAAACTATTATTATCTCAACACATAATACAGATTTTGCATATAAATGGGCTGACAGGATTATAGTCATTGATAATGGAAGTATCCTTGCTGATGATAAACCAATAGAAATATTTACATCAGAAGAAATATTAAAAAAGGCAAACCTTACCAAACCAATGCTTTTACAAGTATATGAAATTATAAAGAAAAAGTATGGCAAAGACTTAAATACCTGTGGCAACGCTCCTAAATCTATTAATGAATTTGCTAAATGGTTTAACCATTTATAATAAAATTTTATGTAAAAAGGAAGAGACTATGGTTAAAAAAGAAAAAAGAATTATTTTGGCAACAGTACTTTTTGCGGCAGTGCTTGGAACAGGCACTACAGTTTCTGCAATGCATATTATGGAGGGATATCTTCCACCTGGTTATTGTATTGCATGGGGTATTATTAGCATACCCTTTCTTGTAGCAGGTTTTCTGAAAATCAAAAATCTGCTTGCAGAAAACCGTAGGAATATAACACTTATTGCTATGTCAGGCGCATTTATCTTTGTTATTTCCTCTCTTAAAATACCATCACTTACAGGAAGCTGTTCACATATGACAGGCACAGGGCTAGGCGCAATTTTATTTGGGCCTTCTGCTGTAAGTATACTTGGCATTATAGTTCTGGTATTCCAGGCAATACTGCTTGCACATGGCGGAATTACAACACTTGGTGCTAATACATTTTCAATGGCTATAGCAGGGCCTGCTATAAGTTACTGCATATATAAAACCTGCCAGAAAGCCAAAGCCAGTAAACCCATAAGTATATTTCTTGCGGCTGGTATTGGGGATTTATCTACATACTTTATTACAAGTATACAGCTTGCACTTGCACATAATACACCAGATGGCATAATGGCATCATTTTTAAAGTTCCTGGGTGTATTTGCACCAACCCAGTTACCACTTGCAATTCTTGAAGGAATACTTACTGTACTTATAATTATGGCGCTTGAAACATATGGGACACAAGAACTTATAGAAATTGGTTTTATAAGAAAGGGAGCATCAAAATAATGAAAAATAATAAGAAAAAACTAACAATAGCGCTGCTCTTTGCAGCAGCACTTATAATTATTATCCCGCTCTTTGTACTTAAAGGGGCAGAGTTTGGTGGCTCAGATGATGCGGGAAGTGTAATGGTTGAAGAAATCTCTGGAAAATATGAACCCTGGTTTACACCCGTGCTTGAGCAGGCGCTTAATGGCGAAATTCCTGGTGAAATAGAAAGCCTGGTTTTCTGTATACAGACTGGAATTGGCGTTGGTATTATAGCCTTCTTTATGGGAAGGCTTGTTGAAAGAAAACATCAGGAGTCATTACGCAACAAAGAATAACGCAGGCATTTTTCTACAAATTCCCTGGCAAAACCAGGACATGAATAAAAGTACAGATGTGGAAAGCCTGCAAAACCCTGTCCATTTTCATGTATACAATCCCATTGTATATTGCGGAACGGTTTTGCTGCAATATAACTTCTTCCATTATCTGTACTGTCATAATAATGGAATTCATGTGCCTTTATTTCTTTGTTTTGGCCACTGGCACATACCGCTGGTTTAAGTGCCACATAGCCAAAACGCTGTAATTTTCCTTTGTATACTGCATCTGCATGGATTACACCTGCCAGCCTGTAATTATTATGACTTGTATCTTCCATATTTTCATGCAGGTACAAAAAACCGCCACATTCAGCAATATATGGCATTTGCTGTACTGACAGTGCCTGTTTTACAGACTTTAGCATTGAAGTATTGCTGCTTAGCCCCTTAAGGTAAAGTTCAGGATATCCGCCGCCAAATATACAGCCATCTATATTCCCAGGCAGTTCCTTATTATGCAGTGGCGAAAAATATATTAGTTCTGCACCAAGTTTTTCAAGAAGTTTTAAATTATCTTCATAATAAAAGCAGAATACTTCATCCATTGCAACCCCTATACGTACCTTGCCATAACTGCATACAGGTAAAATTCCAGAAGTATTTACTTTGACAGAAGGCGCACTTTTGGCAATAGAAATTATTTTATCTATATTTATACATTCTTCCATTTTAACTGCAATTCCATTTATTATTTCTTGTATATCTTCAATCTCTTTTGGCATAACAAGCCCTAAATGCCTGCTTTCAATATGGCACTCTGGCATCACTGGCAGATATCCCGCAACAGTTATACCTAATTCTTCCTCTATTAAAGGTTTTAATTCATTATAAACCACATTTGAAGCCTGGTTTAATATAACTGCCTTAATTCCAGAACAGGGTTTGTATTCCAGAAACCCTTTAATATATGGTATAACTGAAATCCCCATTCCACGTGCATTAACAATTAATACCACAGGTGTATCTGTTACACTTGCAAGCTCATATGAAGATGCTGTATGCGTTTTAATCCCAGCCCCGTCATAATACCCCATTACCCCTTCTATTACTGCAATATCTGCATATGCGGCTGTTTCTGCCATAAGCCCTTTCACAGTTCCAGGAGAAACAAAAAAAGTATCAAGGTTTTTAGATGGTATGCCAAGTACAGTTTTATGGAATAACGGGTCTATATAATCAGGCCCGCACTTAAAAGAAACAGCTTTTAACCCACGGTTTTTAAATGCTTGTAAAAGGCCACATGTAATAATAGTCTTGCCGCTTCCGCTTGAACCTGCTGCTATCATAATTCTTGGTATTTCCATAAATTATAACACTCCTCTTCTGCCATCTTATTTATCCGTCTTTTGCTACTGTGCAAGTTCCAGCACTATTACCCAGACAGGATTTAAAGCCTGCATTATATTATAATTTCCAAGAGCTTTTGCCTTGCTAACTGATACACATGAAATATCAGTTTTAAGGTTTTTATTATCTTTTATAATTCTTTGTGCCTCTGCAATTGTTTCAAGAGTAACTGCATTAATTACAATTCTTGCTTTACTATTCTTTTCAAATACACTATTAATTACCTGGTTTAGTTCTCCTGAACTTCCTCCTATAAATACATGTGTTGGCGGCTCAAGCCCTTCTAAAATCCCAGGGGCTTTGCCATTTACAACTTCCAGGTTAAATGCACCATGTAATAATTTATTCTGCTCTATAAGCTTAACTGCATTACTATTCTTTTCAATGGCATAAACTTTTCCATTATATGCAACCCTTGCACATTCAACTGCCACAGAACCTGTGCCAGCCCCAATATCATAAACTACTGCATCCCTTACTAAATGCAGCTTTGAAACAGATACCCCACGTATCTCCTCTTTGGTCATAGGCGCATTGCCACGTATAAACTGGCTGTCTGGTAATCCATGTGTTACAATGTCCCTGCTAGCATAAGTGTTTTCTATAATTGCACAATATAAAAATCCCTTGTTAATATACCCCGTAAAATCCAGCGGGCTTCCAGTGGTAATTTCTTCATCACTATATCCCAGATTATGCCCAATATACAATTTAACATCTTCAAGCCCATACTGTATACATAAACCTGCAAGCCCTGCCACACTATCCTTTGCTCCAAGAAGCACAAATGTCTTTTTATGTTTTTTTATTGCACTAATAATATTCTGTGTCCTGCCATGAAGGCTTATAAGTTTTATATCCTGCCAGTCTGTCTTTAGCCTTGAGGCAAAGTATACTACAGAAGATATGCCTGGAATAATTTTTATATTATAATCCTGCAATCCTGATAACACCTCTTCCAGCTTCTTTGCACCACTATAAAAACCAGTATCACCAGAAAGCAAAATTACAATATTTTTATACTGCTGGTTTTCTTTAATATACTTATATATTAAACCTGCATCATAAGCATTATAAGTTTCTTTAGATAACATATTTACAATGCTGCCTGCTGTTTCAAGCAGCCTTCCTGTACCAATTACCAGTTCTGCTTCTTCCAATGCATCAAGCCCGTCTATGGTAAGTGTCCCTTTATTACCCATTCCCATGCCAGCCAGTGTAATCTCTTTATGTAAATTATTATTATAAGTATCTGTACTGGCATCCCTAATCCCCAGTATCTTAATAATTTCATTAAACGTATAACCTGTTTCTTCTACAGGTCTTTTTATAATTATTATATTTGTACCTGTTTCTTTTGCAGCTGCTATCTTTTCTGGAAAACCTCCTGCACTGCCGCTCTCTTTCATAACAATAAAGCTTGCATCTGCCTGCTTTATTAGTGCAATATTAGTTTCTTTAGAAAAAGGGCCTTGCATTGCAATTATCTGTTTTCCATTAAGCCCTGAATTATTACACGTTTCTATAGCACTGGCAGAAGGAAGCACCCTTGCAGTAATACGGCTTTTATCCTTTATCCTGTCACAAAATACTGGCAGGTCTTTGCTGCCCGTAGTCAATAATATCCTGCCCGTAGCATTGTCCAGATACTGCGCCGCCTGGCTGGCATCTTTAAAAAACTTTATATTACCATACTGGTTATTATATATATTATCACGCAAAAGCCGCAAATAAACTGTACCAGTTCTAATACAGGCCTGTTTTGCATTTGCTGATATTAAAGAAGCATAAGGATGTGTTGCATCTATTATATAAGAAAACTGGCTGCCACCTGTATCTGGCGCTATAAGACTGCAAATTTCATCCAAACCCATACGCCCGCAAATAACAGTAATATTTCCTGTCCTAGAAAGAAGCTGTTCTCCATATTCTGTCGCAACACAAACCGTGCACTTTATATTATTAATGTCAAATAATTCTGCAAGCCTCCTGCCTTCACTTGTACCACCAAATACCAGAACTGGTCTGTCCAATATATTATCCCCCATATAAGTTATAAAAATTTACTATACCTTTCTGTTACACATCCATGTCTTTTGCCTTATAACCTCTTGGTGTAACCATTTTTCCATTTATAATTTCTGTCTGTGAATTTCCAATAAATACAGTTGTAAACATATTTACAGGTATTTCTATAAGTTCTTTTAATGTGCAGACTTTGTAAAACTCCCCTTCCCTGCCAATATTTTCTGTTATTCCACAAACTGTTTCTGGTGATGCATATTTTAATACAAGCCTGCATGCCTTTTCCAGATACCCCGCACGTTTTTTACTTGAAGGATTATAAAAACATATACCCATGTCAGCATATGCTGCTGCAAGTATACGCTTCTCTATTTTCTCCCACGGTGTAAGTAAATCACTTAAGCTTATAACTGCAAAATCCTGTATCAGTGGCGCACCAAGCAATGCCGCACCTGAACTGGCAGCAGTAACTCCAGGTATAACTTCAAGTGGTATATCTGGATAAGACTGTCCTGTATTGTACATTAATTCTGCCATTCCATAAATACCCGCATCCCCGCTGCATACAAGTGCAACATTTTTTCCTTCTACAGCCTTTTCAAAACATAAAACACATCTTTCATATTCTTTTGTCATTCCAGTTGAAAGAAATTCTTTATCTTTAAAATAAGGTTTCACAAGTTCTGTATATACATTATATCCAATAATTGTATCACAGAAAGAAAGCACCTCAAATGCTTTTAATGTCATATTTTCAAAGTCACCAGGACCAATACCCGTAATATATATTTTACCCAAAATCTATACTCCATTTTCTAACTGCGGCTGCAACTGTAATTCCGTTGCCTGCCTGCTTTGCTAATACAAGTTCCTTTTCACCTTGCGGAAAAAGTGCTGCACGTTCACATACATTTCCAATACCTGTTATCTCCTGGACAAAACCCGAATAACTGGTACTGTCTGTTACAGTTCCAAGTTCCCCTGCACTATAAAAACTAACAGGCAAATGTTCTTTTTCTGCAAATTCCAGAATTCCAGGTTCATTCTTTTTAATATCTATTGTTGCAATTCCTGATACTGAATATATAGAAATACCCGCATTATTTAAAGCTCCTTTTATAAAAGAATTTATTTCACCATATGTTTTAGATTTGCGGCATCCTATTCCAAGCGTAACCACTTTTGGTATAAGATAAAGTGTTATACTGTCTTTATTATTAAATACATCCCATTCCCTAAAACATGTAAACGGTGAAACCACTATATTATACTTACTTATACTACACCCACCAGTATTATATAAAAAATTATCCTGGAACTTTTTAATATAAAAATTATCTGGAACTTTTCCAGTTATTTCTGCATTACAAAAAACTGTAACAGAACTTCCTTCAATAACTGCTGCCTGTATTCTTCTTGCTGCTTCCATATTTTCTATATATAAATTATTCCGTTCTGCAAATAAATCTATAGCAATCTTATTATGTATATCCGAAGATGTAGTAATAACAGCATTAGCATTTAATCCAGAAGCAAGAATTTTTGTCCATTCATTTGCCCTGCCAAGATGTCCTGATAAAAGGGAAATTATATTAATTCCCATATCATCAGCCACCAAAACTGCCGGGTCAGTGCATTTGCTGTTAATAAAAGGTGCAATACTCCTTACTGCTATTCCACATGCTCCCGTAAATATTATAATATCATCCTCTTCAAAATGGATGCCTGTCCACTCTCTTAAACTACAATTAATAATTTCAATATCATTATATGAAACACCGCTTTTTCCAGTATATAATTTCACATTACAGTTATGTTTAATTAAAATATCTTTAAATTCCAGCGAAAGAGATGCCCCATATTTTGTAAAACTAATTATTGAAACCATTATCCGCAATTATTCCACCGTTTTTTCCTTTCGCATCTCCTTAATCATTGTAATAATATCTTCTTCTGTTTCCAGACCAAGCTTCTCTGCATCCCCTGCAAATGCCGCCTGTGCCTCTCTCAGTGCTTCCATAGAAGAATTTGCCAGATATATCCGTCCTGCTTCTTCCAAAAAAAGCACTTTACTTCCCTCTTTAATGCCTAACTTCTTTCTAATCTCTATTGGTATTGTAATCTGTCCCTTTGATGTAACCTTAGCAAGTTCCATATAATAACCTCCCCTCATTACTTACATTCCTTCCATATGCCCAGGTGTTTCCTTATCACGGAATTCTTAACCAGCAGTTAAGTCATCAAAAATTCTTCTGATTTAAAATGATGTGGCAGATACCTTGAAAGGTATTTCTCCATAAAACCATTTACTTCAGCCATTACACTTCCTGATAAATTAAAACTGTACAGCTTTTCAAACGGGCTTGAAATTATATACTGCAATGCATATCTTGCATCAGTGCTTAATTTTACAGGGTAATAGTTTTTAAGCTGTATATCTTTTTTCTGGCAGTCTGCGCAAACCAGTCCTCCTTCTGCCATATAAACGTTGTATGCATCTGTATTGCCACAGCGCACACATGCAAATATACCTGGTGCTTCCCCCTGTACTGCCATAAAACGCAGTTCAAATATCCTTCTTATAAGCTGTACAGGGACTTTACCTGCCTGTAGTGCTTTAAATGTTATGTATAAAAGGAGCAGTTCACCATCTGCCCTTACATTTTCCCTTGTTAAGTACCTTGCAATTTCTGTAAAATATGATGCATAACATAGCAAATCATAATCATTTGCAAGGCTTCCAAAATAACTATTGATTATGCCTGATTTTAACGAATATGAATTACGTCCCTCATACACCTGGAATTCCCCAAATGTAAATGGGACTGTACATGCAGAAAGGGCGCTGTTCTGTTTCCTTGCGCCCTGTGCAAATGCTGGTATCCTGCCCTGTTCCCTTGTAAGTATTTCAATACGTTTATCATACTCCTTTAGCGGGGAGGACACTAGTATCATACCTGTAAGTGTAACAATTTCTTTCAATCCAGCCCTCCATATACTGGCAGAACCAGCACTGTAAACGCTAACAGGTGGATTTGCCAGAACAGGCAGTCCCTTCAAAACTGTTAAATCCCTCTGTTTCCTGTCTGGTTTCTGCTGCCTGTGTACTATCTGCCTTATTATGTGCCGCATTTCCCACACTGCTGCGGTATTTTAAGTAATCTTCAACCTTGCCTGAAACAGCAAATTTATCCCAGCAATCTTTCTCTTCCATGTTACCACCATACCTTTCCACAGCCTGGCATACAGGATGGGCAATATATTTCCCATAACCTGGCAATGCCAGTTCCATAATGCTTCCCAATATGGAGCCTAACTGTGATAATATGATAGCCTTTATTACATTTCAATATACTGGTATGTTTTGTAAACACTTCTTATAAATCCCAGTTTTATATATCTAAATCGTTTTTATTATATCCAAAATTCTTTATAAGCATATCGCTGTTACGCCAGTCTTTCTTTACTTTAACCCAGAGTTTAAGGTTTGTCTTACATGCAAGCAGCGACTCAATGTCCCTTCTTGCTTCTGTTCCAATCTTTTTAAGCATATTACCTTGTTTCCCTATTATAATACCTTTATGTGAATTGCGTTCACATATAATTGTTGCATCAATATCAATAATATTACCTTTTGTACGCTCCCTCATACGCTCTATTGCAACAGCAATGCCATGAGGCACTTCATCATTAAGGTTCCTTAATGTTTTCTCCCTAATCATTTCTGCAACTATCTGGCGCTCTGGCTGGTCTGTTATTGTGTCTTCATCATAATAACATGGACCTTGTGGAAGATACCTTATAATGGTATTTACAAGGTCATCTGTATTCTCCCCGTTAAGGGCAGAAACAGGTATAATCTCAGCAAAGCTGGCAATATCTTTGTAAGCATCTATAAATTTAAGTATCTCTGCTTTATTTACAGTATCTATTTTATTAATAACAAGTATTACAGGTATATTGGCTTTTGCAACACATTCTGCAATATGCTGCTCTCCTGCCCCTATAAATGTTGATGGTTCTACCAGCCATAATATTACATCAACTTCTTTTAATGTCCTCTCTGCAACAGAAACCATATATTCACCAAGCTTGTTTTTAGCTTTATGTATGCCTGGTGTATCAAGGAAAATTATCTGCCCGTCTGCACATGTATATACAGTCTGTATGCGGTTTCTTGTTGTCTGTGGCTTGTTGGAAGTAATTGCTATCTTCTGTCCTACAAGCGTATTCATAAGTGTTGACTTGCCAACATTAGGCCTTCCTATAAGAGTTGCAAATCCTGATTTAAACTTGCCCATTAAATCCTCCATTCAAAATATTTTGTATTTAAGGATGCCCTGGCATCCTGTGGAGGCGCACAGCCAGCCCTGCTGGAAAATAAAACCCTGTGTGCCTGCCATCTGCCAAAGGCATTTCTTCTAATGTTTTTACTTTATAAATTTAAGATAAAACTTTTATTTCATCAAATATATCTTTTTCATCTTTTATATGCTTTTCATTGCCTATTACACATATATTTCCTTTTGCTGCTACTGCTCTTATTACCTCTGCTGCCTTACGTATATCTTCAATGCTGCATGCAAGAATACTGTCCCTTTCCTTCTGGAGCACTTCGTAAGGTACTTTCTTAAAGTATGCTGTCATTGAACGGCTGCCTTTCATATTAGGTGTTAATGGTGTGTCAATATTGCTTATTGCCCCTATTATTGTTTTTGTAATCTCTCTTTCATCTGCATTATAATTTTCAAGGTAATCTGCTGCATTTTCATATACATTAATGGTAGATGAAAGACCAGGGTCGCGGTATGAAGCAAAATACCACTGCTTCTCCCTTGTAAAGTTACACTTTACACCATATGCACCTCCCTTAACACGTACTTCATTCCAGAGGTAGTCATAATTTAAAAGATGCTGCACAACATTTAATGCGCCAAAGTCTGCATCTGTAACACTGCTAAATGTACCACCAAGTGCAACATACTGTATTTCAGCTGGTGTTGTAAATGCCTCTTTCTTCATTGTAATATCTGGTGTATATTTACTAATGGAAGAAAGTCCTGCGTCCTGCCCTGTGCTTTCAAACATGGCAAGCCCGTCTGTAAATGCAGGCATTGCTTCTTTTAATGTTTCTAAGGCTTCTTCTTTACATGTACATGATACAAGAAGTTTCTCCTTTTTGAATATTTCTTTTACAAGTGCATTGCATCCTTTAATAAGGTTTTCCTTTTCCTCATCAAAATTTTCATCAAGGCGCACAAGGTAATCATAATAGCCAATCCCAGCAGAATGGTCTATAAGCCATGCACTTTCTGAATTACATGCGTTTACACGCACTGCTGCTGCCTGGTTTCCTGCTGACATAAGGCGCACTTTAAGCCTTGAACGGCTTTCTGCAATTACCTCACGCAGATGTTTTTCATCTGTAAAAATTGTTTTAAACATCATTTCCGCCATAAGCCTTAATGCATCAGCAGCCTTTGCCTCAAGCACTTTTGTGCGCACCTCAAACTTAAGCTCATATTCATCACTTTTCCCCAGATGTGTATATATATCTGTGTCCGCAACAATGCCGCCTGTATAGAAATTAACTTCTGTGTCAAATTCATTGTAACTATAGTTTTCTGTATCCATATATCCAAGCAGTGTTGACAGGAAACTAATCTGTGGTACGTATTCTTTAAGATGGTGTATATCAAAGAAAAAGTTAAGGTATATTATGCCATTGGAAGAAATATTGTGGTGTACTGCTGGTATGCCGCATATTTCAGTTTCTGTATTATAATAAGGTGCAGCCTCTTTTCTAATGTCTTCCCTTGCCAGCATAGGTATTTTCTCTAAGTCTTCTTTTGGTGAAGGCTCTTCCTGGTACGCTTTTAAAGCCTTTGTTTCTTGTATAATCCTGTCCTTCTCTTCATCAGAAAGCCCTGCCTTGAATGTTGCAAGCTTCTTCTCAAGCTCCTGTTCATTTTTTATTGCAAGCCCCTTTTCTGGTATCATCTCTACAAGAACTGCATGTGTATTGCCAAGGATATATTCCTGTACCAGTTTTTCAAAATAGTCTGTACCAATCTGTTCCCTTAAAAAGCTGTAGTATTTTTCATATTTAAGTGCAGAATATGGTTCACTGTCGCTATAAAGCCATGTTTTTAATGCTTTCAGGCTATAGATAAGCCCTTTTGGATATGAGCCAAAGTCTGCCTCTCTTTCCCTGAATTCCATTCCATTTAATGCTGCTTCAAGCACCTTTTTATCAATGCCATTTTTAACTATGTCTTCCAGGGTTTCCTTTATTATCTGGAAAAACCTGTCCTTTTCCCCTGCTTTTGCATTTTTAGTAGTAATTGTAAAATAACTTTGCAGCATTATGTCACAGAAATCCACATCAATATCAGTACCAATCCCAGCATCAAGCAATGCCTTTTTAACTGGCGCTCCTGGCATCTCCACAAGCACATATGACAGAAGCTCAAATGCAAGACATTTCTCCTGTTCCATTGTAATATCCATAGATGCAGCATAAGCATAATATGTCTTTTCTGTGCAGTCTGTATCTGTACCAACAGCGTAGGTTTTAGTTAAACTTTTCATGCTGTCAAAGACCGCCTGCCTGCCAATTTCTGAGTCTGTTTCAACTGCCTGGAAATCCTTTAAATAATTTTCATCCATCCATATAAGGCGCTCTTCAACATCTATGTCACCATAAAGATATATATAACTGTTTGAAGGGTGGTAATATTTTTTATGGAAAGCCAGATAATCTTCATATGTCAAATCTGGTATGCACTTAGGGTCTCCGCCTGATTCATAGTGGTATGTTGTATCTGGGAACAGGCTGCTCATTACAAAGCAGTCCAGAACCCGTTCTTCTGAAGAATAAGCACCTTTCATTTCATTATATACTACACCATTATATATTAATGGCGCATCCTTACTAGCAAGTTCGTAATGCCATCCCTCTTGTTTAAATATTTCTTCATATTTATAGATATTTGGGTAAAATACAGCATCCATATATACATGCATAAGATTTTCAAAATCCTTATTATTGCAGCTTGCTACAGGATATAATGTCTTGTCAGGATATGTTGTAGCATTAAGGAATGTATTTAAAGAACCCTTTACAAGTTCAACAAACGGGTCTTTTACTGGAAAATTCTTAGAACCACACAATACTGTATGCTCAATTATATGTGGCACTCCTGTATCATCCCCTGGCGGTGTCCTGAAGCCTATGTTAAATACTTTGTTATCGTCCTCATTGCTTAATACAAGCACTCTGGCATTGCTATGCTTATGCCTTAATGTAAGTGCAAAACTGTCTGTTTCCTTAACATACTCTGCATTTTCTACAGAATATGTTTCTGGTATCTTTACTTCTTCTAAACTTTTAATACTTTTAGCCATTATAATCCTCCATTTATAATTATATTCCCTTTCCGGGAAATGTTCCTGCCACATCCATTTTCCTATATTCTTACATTATTCCCATATATTTAAAGGATAGTCCTGCTGTGTTGCCTGCTGGTTAAAAAATAATCCCAATTCCAAAACACCCATCTGCCAAAGCAGATGGATGGAAATTTAACTATATTTTTTAAAAGAATATCTTTAGTCCTCTAAACTGGAAGTATATTTTCCTTTGCTGTAGTTTTTAGTCATTATTATTACCTGTACCATAAACTGTAAACTTGTTCTTTCCTGTTTTCTTTGAATTATATAATGCTTCATCAGCTTTTTTATACAAAAGTTCAAAATCCCTTCCATCCTTAGGGCCTATTGAAATACCTACACTGCTTGAAATTTTTACAGTATTAGCACCATCTGAATACTCCCTGCGGTTTGCTTCACAGACTTTTTCAGCATTTTTTATAATAAATTCCATAAGGCTTTCTTCATCAAATGCATCATATACCGCACACACAGCAAATTCATCACCACCAAGCCTGCCTATAAATGCATTACTATGGAAAATCTCTGTAAGCGCACCTGCGGTATCTGCAATAGCCTTATCACCATATATATGCCCAAGGGTGTCATTAACATTTTTAAAATTATCAAGGTCAACCATAAAGAATATGTAATTCCTGCCTTCGTGCTTATCCTTTAACTGCTCTGCAATCTTAGCTTCTATAGTCTTTTTATTAAGGACTCCTGTAAGTAAATCATTCTCCGCCCTCTGCACAAGGTTCTTTTCCATTGATATCTGTTTATTAGCATTAACTACTTTGCCAACAAAGCGTTCACAATTGCCATCACTGTCACGGAACATCGTACCTGTAAGCCGGTACCATCCATAATCACCATTCTGGTCTAAAATCCTTACCTCTGATGAAAATACTTCTTCTTCACTGTCAAAAAATTCATGCAGCCTTCCTCTTATAGATGAATCATCCTCATGTACATATTCATACACATCATAAACCGCTTCCCCAACCAAAGGGAAAAAGTTCTTTCCAACCACATGGCTGAAATCACCAGATATATCAATCCTCTTTTTAGGAGAAAATATATATTCAAAAAGCACTGCACCTTCCTGCCTGTCTATAACACCATAATTATCAAGTATTTTTATTACCTTTGCCCTTCCATTAATATGGTAAAAAAGAATTCCAAATATTACAACCAGGTCTGCCATTAGCAGCTTAAGCAGAAGGGAATTAGAAGCGGATGCTATCTTACTGCCTATGCCACTATTATCTGCATTGGCAATATAGACAACATAGCAGTCATTTACTTCAAGAGGCATACAGGCAGAAACAAACTTATCACCTCCATAAGCAAATTCTAAAAATATTTCCTCACGGTTATGTATGCTGCTTTGTAAATAATCTGTACCAGAGTTTTCCGTATATACTTTACATGCTTTTATAAATGAAAAAAAACTGCTTCCTGTTTTGCCAATTACTTCATATATACTACTGCTGCCATACATAATCCTGCCCCTGTTGTTCATAACAGCAGCAAATATGCCATGTCCTGTAACATTATTCTCCATATAACTGGTTAATGTGCTTTCTAAAAGCGAAGCCGCCAGTACTGATTTAACTTCCCCGCCAGCATCTATTACAGGTGCATAAATCATAAGTCCAGGTTCTCCGTCCTGGCATGATATAAGCTCTTCTGATATTGTACAGCTACCCTCTGCTGCCTGTTCAAAGCCACTCTCTTTCTTAAAATCTTCAATATCACATGTTCCATATCCATATACAAAAGAACCATCTTTATCCACAACAGCAATACTGTCAAATAAGCCTGCTTCTGCTGATAACTGTTCTTCCATTAATTTACTATTGTTCGTTTCAAGGCCTGCAAGGCACTTTCCTAAGAGCGAAAGTGATGCCTTACGCCCTTCAAAAAAATCATATATATATTCTGATGCAATACGGGCGCCTGTAATCTGTATCTCCTTTTTTATTTCCTGTGAAGTATGTTTCATATCACTGAAATAGTTAGAGAGAATGGCAATAATTAATATAATTGATATACCTGTTATAAAATAACAGACATTTGAAATTTTAACTTTGCTATTTCCCATAATCTTCTCCATTTATACTCCCAGCTATGCTAATGCTTCTTGCATAAATTTGTATGAAAATATTTCTTCATATTCTGCTAAAGTATAACCAGTATAACATAAGAACAAAATTATTGCCACTTTTATATTCTCTTTATTATAATATTCAATGATTTTTATAAAAAAGATGGGAATTTTTTATAAATTTTTACCAATTTTTTAATATTTTTTTAATATTCATAACTGCATACAGGCAGCATTGTTCCCTGGCAATCACTGTATTCCAGCAGCTTTTGTTATGTTATATATATAATTATATATATGTTCCCCTGCCTTGTATCCATATTCTTCAACAATTTTTACAATTGCACTTCCAGTTATTACACCATCTGCTTCATTTATATATTTTAACGCCTGCTCCCTGTTATCCATATCATAATTAACTGCTACAGGCACATCTGTAAACCCACGTATTGTATTAACTAATGCCTGTATGCCTGTTCTGCCTGTACCAGCTGCACCCACTGGCGGCACAACATATATAAAACCGTCTGCCTCTTTTGCAATCATTTGTATTCTTTGCGCTGATACACTGCTTATAACAGGTATTAAAGCAACCCCGCTGCTTTCCGCTATACCTGATAATTCATCTTTCTCCTCATATGGCAGGTCAGGTATTATAAAGCCGTCTACACCTGTTTCACTGCACCTTTTACAAAACTTTTCATAACCATATCTGTATAATGTATTAGCATATGCAAAAAATACAAGCGGTATCTGTGTCTTTGCACGCAGATTTTCAACCATTGTAAAGATTTTATCAGTAGTGCACCCTGCTGAAAGTGCCCTTACATTAGCAGACTGTATATCTGGCCCTTCCGCAACTGGGTCTGAAAATGGCACTCCCAGTTCTATAAGTGATGCCCCTGCCCTTTCCATTTCTAATATAAACTCTTCTGTCCTGTCCAGGCCTGGGTCTCCTGCCGTTATAAATCCTATAACTGCCTTTTTGCCATTAAATGCTTCTTTAATCCTATTCATGTAAATCAATCCCCCTGTATCTTGCAATTGCTGCCACGTCCTTATCCCCACGTCCAGAAAGGCAGCATATTATTATCTGGTCTTTATCCATCCCTGGTGCAATTTTCATAAGGTGTGCAACTGCATGTGAACTTTCTATAGCAGCAATTATTCCTTCCTGTCTTGCAATATATTCAAATGCATTTACAGCTTCATCATCAGTTACAGGCACATATTCTGCCCTGCCTGTATCCCTAAGGTATGCATGTTCCGGACCTACCCCTGGATAGTCAAGTCCTGCCGAAATAGAATACACTGGGGCAATCTGTCCATATTCATCCTGGCAGAAGTATGATTTCATACCATGAAATATACCCTCAGTGCCTGTTGCCATAGTAGCTGCTGTCCTGTCTGTATCTACGCCATGCCCTGCTGCCTCACATCCAACCAGGCGTACACTCTTGTCACCAATAAATTCATAAAACATGCCCATAGAATTACTTCCGCCGCCTACACATGCCATTACAACATCTGGAAGTTTGCCTTCCTTTTCAAGTATCTGTTCCCTTGCTTCCCTGCTTATTACACTTTGGAAGTCCCTTACTATCATAGGAAATGGATGCGGGCCCATTACAGAACCAAGCACATACAATGTATCATCCGTTCTTAAAGCCCATTCCCTCATACATTCGTTCACTGCATCTTTAAGGGTTTTAGTCCCACTGTCAACAGGATGTACCTTTGCCCCAAGAAGCTCCATGCGGTATACATTAAGTGCCTGCCTTATAGTATCCTCCCTGCCCATAAATATTTCACACTCAAGCCCTAAAAGTGCTGCCGCTGTTGCTGTTGCAACACCATGCTGTCCCGCACCTGTTTCTGCAATAATACGTTTTTTACCCATTTTCTTAGCGAGCAGTGCCTGGCCAAGTACATTATTAATCTTATGTGAACCTGTATGGTTTAAGTCCTCACGCTTAAAATAAATCTTTGCACCACCCAAATCCTTAGTCATCTTCTCTGCAAAATACAGAAGCGACGGCCTGCCTGCATACTCCTTAAGAAGCAGCCCAAGTTCTTTATTAAACAAAACATCCTGTTTATAATGCTCATATGCATTTTCAAGCCGTGTAACCTCATCCATAAGTGTTTCAGGTATATACTGCCCTCCATGTATGCCATATCTTCCTTTACTCATTATTAATCCTCCATTCCATAATATGCAAATGCAAAAAACAAAAAAGTCCCTGGCTATTATTTTTACATAATAATAGCCAAGGACGGATTATTCTTACCCGTGGTGCCACCTTGTTTTATGGTTTACCATACTCTCTGCGGAATACTAACATATCCCCGGCAACTAACGTATGCCCTACGTCATAGAATACTCAGGCTTATATATAACAAACCTTTTGGCTATGCCCTCAGTGGTCCATTTAATGAACTGTTACTGCAGGTTCCCAGCAATCCCTGCTCTCTGTAAGCACATATTTCATTTTTATCTCCACATCAACGGTTTATAAATATTTAACTGTAGTACAGTATACACCTTTCAATTTCTTTGTCAAGATGTTTTTTGTTGTATAACAGTGCACTAAACATTATAACTGGAAATCATCCCATATCCAATAACTCCAGTAATGTATCATACCCTTTTTCAACTATTATCTGCGCCGGAGCCACACCGTTATTGTCTGGATGGTTATAGTCTGCACCTTTTTTTATAAGAAAACGTGCTGTTTCCTGGTTTCCATATCCCAGTGCATAATGTAAAGCATTTCTCCCAGCGCTATCTGTGGCATTTACATCTGCGCCTGCACGCACAAGTTCTTTTACTACTCCTTTATAACAATTGTTCTGGGCATTTAAAATTAATGCTGTATTACCATTGGCATCCTTCTTGTTTACATCTACACCTTTTTCCAGAAATAAAGGCAGCAAGCCCGTAATTGTATTAAAATCTATATACTGTAAAAGCATAAGCGGCGTTTTGCCATCATTCCTTGCAGTATCAAGGCAGTTTAACTGTTTTAATAATGCTGCCCTTTCTTCCACCTTTAAATCACCGCCAAACTTCTTTTTCATAACTGCAAAGTGTGCTGGTGTTTCACCGTTTACATTTTGCAAAGTATCATCCGCACCATGCTCTTTTAAAACCTTTGCCGCCTCTGCACTTCCATAAATACATGCTGTATGTAGTGGTGTATTCCCTGCTTCTGCCGGGCTGTCTTCTGTTATATTAACATCTGCACCCTTCCCTATCATAACTTCCAGCATTTCACTATGGTTATTCCTTGCTGCCTGGTGCATTGCTGTAGTCCCTGAATTATCAGTATATTCCATTGAGTCCTTAGAGAAAAATTCTGCTGCCTTTTGGCAATAATCATCTTTTCCACCATAAAACATATTTCTCTTATGTAATGATGCTACAATACATGCTGGTGTCCTTCCCTTAACCAGCGGCTCATCCATATCCGTTCCCAAATACATAAGCTTCTGGATAACTTCTGTGCCATAATTTCCATGCAGACATTCATCACGCAGGCATGTCACGCTTCCACCACTATGTACGGGGACAGTAAAGTCCACTCCGTTCTCCTTCAGTATATCTAAAACTTCTATGCCTCTTCCTCCATTAAGTGCACTATAAAATATCCCTGAAATACATTTCATATCATCGTCATCATCCACATCAGCCCTCTCTATAAGCTTTTTTGTAAGATACAATGCTATGCTCTTATTGTCCATTTCATCTTCTGAAACACTTGCAAATGCATTACTTGTAATCCTTCCCAGGTTAGCCATGTCCATATTGCATAATTCACATTCACCTTCTGCACCATGCTCTTTTAAAGCCATACACAGTGCTTCATTATAATAATCATGTGCCAGGTTTAAAGGGGACTTGCCCTCACTATTTTTCTGGTTAATGCCTATACCAGCTTCAATAAGCCTTAATGCTGCTGTCATATGGCGGTTATAAATTGCCACCATAAGAAGTGTATTGCCATTTTCATCAATATAACTTGTATCTGCCCCTTTTTCCATAAATATATCTGTTAAAGCCCATGAACCGTTTGTATTATTGCTTTTTAACATATGTACAAAAGGCGTTAGTCCATCTTTATCTTTTTTATTTATATACTCATTGCCTGTGCCATCTGGCAAAAGGCGTGCAATAGCCTGTATCTGTAAAACACCCTTCCTCTGGCACTCATAAACAGGCGGCAGCCCTTTAATATATGGACACGCAAGATAATGGTATACATTCTTCCCATCCACATCACAAATAGAAACATCCGCACCATGTTTTAATAAAAGCTCTGCCATTTTTAAATTACCACGGCTGCACGCAAGCATAAGTGGTGTTATGCCATTGCTGCCAGACATATTAACAATATCTGTATCTTGTTTATCCAGGATACTTTCAACTAAATTATAAAATCCCAGGCAGGCCAGCACATTAAATAATGGTATTTTCATGCTTCCAACAGGCGTACTTATTACTTCACTTCCACATCCATTAATACATTCCTCTATACTCTTTATCTCTTCCTCTTTAAAAATATTATACCTGTAAATACAATTCTTAAAATCATCCTCCCACCACGGTATATATTTACACCTGTTAGTTTCACATGAAGCAGCAAGTAAATCTTTTAACTCTTTTATATCCATACAGCACCCCCATATATGCTCTTATACCTTTTAGAAAAATTACCACAAAGTTACCAGCAAAACACCAGTCTTTTAAATATACCCTTAATATATAATTTATAATAATTAATTCTCTGCACCTGCCATAAGAAGCTTTTGCAATATATCATTGCTTCCATTTTCCGTTGCATAATATAGAGCTGTATGCCCGTCTGTGTCTGCACATGTAACATCTGCACCATTACTAATTAAAACACCTGCAATATAGTTATCATTCTTCTGTGCTGCTATTATAAGCGCCGTTTCACCTGCATCATTACGCCAGTTTACATCTGCACCATATTCTAACAGTTTCTTTACAAGATGCTGGTTTCCATTGTACGCTGCCGCCAGCAGCGGTGAATCACCAAAACTGCCATTTATACTGGCATCTGCACCAGCTTCAAGCAAGAGTTCTGCAATCATGATGTTATTACGCATTACCGCAATATAAAGTGGTGTAAGTTTTTTATCATTACGTGCATTTATGCCATCAGTACTTTTTCCCAGAATAGCCCTTACCGTCTGGCTCTGGTCATTATAACAGGCATGGTGGAGCGGCGTATTACCAAAAGAGTCAGCACTACCCCCGTTCTCCCCTGACAAACTTTCTATAAGCTGTACAAGCCCAAGCGAGTTAGCATAATCCAAAGCAGTATGCCCCTGGTTGTCCATAATAGAAATGTCCGCCCCTGTTTCCATAAGATATCTTGCTGCCTCTGCCTTACTTGCAGATACTGCATATACAAGCGCCGTTTTACCTTCCCTGTCAGTAGCATTTATATCTGCTCCCGCATCTATAAGCAGTTTTATAATCTCCTTATTGCCAGAAATAACTGCCATATGAAGAGGTGTAATGCTCTGGTTTGATACTATATTTACATCCGCATCTTTTTTAAGCAGAAGTTTCACAATATCCCTGTAACCCTTTTTACATGCATAATGTATAGGCGCAAAACCTAATTCATCCACTGCATTTACATCAAGCCCATCTTTCTTAAGAAATGCTGTTACTGCCCCTTTTTGCCCATTCTGGCAAGCTTTTAATAATAATTTTTCCATTAATCCATCCCCCACATTATTTCCCTGGCAAAACTAATGCCAGAATATTACTGCATGTATCTTTTTTAATTATATAATGCAAGCCCTTTATTGTCGAGATGGTTTTCAAAATTTGCAGTTATCTTGTTTTGGTAAATTGATGGTTCTGCTGCTGGCTTCTTTTGTCCTTATAAATACTAATTAAAGTGCTGGCTATACACAGCAGTATAAAAAGACTTGTAAAATTAATCCAGATGTCCCTATATGCTGTTTTTGCTAATTCTTCCCTCAAACCGCTAAACCAGACATATACAAATGCTAATAACTGTGATGGTATATATGCAAAAATATACCTGGCAGCTATATTTTTAACAGGCAGGCCTGTGCATAAATAAAATGCCGCAACACCAATTAATAAAATTATAGCCCTGTCCAATTCATGCCAGTTACCACTTGGGTCTTCATAAATGCCATTACCAAGATATAAAACACTGCTTAACAATGTTATTACAGTATATATTACTGAATAAACTGATACTATGCTTATTAAACTTTTTTTACCCATTTTTCCTCCAATCCAGACAGCCTGCCATACATAGGAATTAACGCACCTTTTCTTCTTTCTGTATAGTAAACCCTGCCTTTAAATACATTTTCACTGCATTTCTGTTCCAGCCTGCTACATGTAAAACAATTTCATCATACCCCTGCTATAGCACCATTATGTAAATAAAGGAAAGTGCCACATGCCTTATCCTGCATTTGTGAATAATCTGAATAAAAATTAACTGGTTCAATCTCCAAATCTTTTCTCATCTCATAAAAACATTCATTATATATCCCCATATATTCATCCCAGTATTTTCTCTGGAACGGGATACATGAAAAATCATTATTGCCTTTTAATACACCTTTAAATAACATTTCATAAGCAATTATCTCTTTCATAACAGCACTCCTCTTAAAAAATTCTAATTTAATGGATGGTTTCTAATATAGTAATCCGTTTATTCTTTGTCCTGCTTAATCTTTTCTAATATGCGGTTCTGTTTACGCACTTCCAGTATTAAACTAATATAATAAATAACTGCTCCTATAAAATATGGTACTGAAAATGATATTACCATATCCTTGTAACCATCCGGATGGACATACGTAAAATAAGAAGCTACTTTTAAAGATATAAGAATTATAACAATTGCAGCAAAGTACTGTATAATAACCATAGCAAGAGGTGAAAATCTTTCCAGCCTGTAATGCTGCGATAACACACCAACACCTAATATGCTTAATAAAATAAACATAAATATATTTAACTGTGTTACATTAATTTCCCTTTTTATTAAAGTTTCAATTATAGTCAATGATACAGAAACTACAGTATAAGTTATGCAAATAACAGGGATAAGGTTTTTCCTATTTACCAGTTTCATTTTTAAACCCTCCTTTATCCATCGTGTTAAGAAATAAATTAAATTTAGCCTTATAAGTTCTGTTTATCTGGATTTTCTCACCATTATCCAGCAGTGCCATAACACGCATATTAATCCCGGGTTTTAAGGAACTTATTTTATAAACATTCAAAACAGTTGATTTATTTACCCGTATAAAACCTAATTCAAAATAAGCATCTTCCAAATCCTGAAGACGTATATCTATCTGCACAACCTCATTACCAAGATATGCAAAAGTCCTTTTATCAACAGACTCAAAATAATATACATCATTTAAAGAAAATATAATTTTTTTATTATTTACTTTTCCAGAAAGCCTCTGGCTATGTTTCCTTAAAAAATCCAAAACCTCATTTACTTCTTTAGTTTTACTGCGGTAATAAAAGTCTATCCTGTCTTCGGAAATATCTTTCTGCTGGTATTCATTTACTTTCAATCCCATCCCCTCCTTTTATATCAGGCCATGCTCCAGAAGGCTGTCCATATAAATTTATTTCATCTATCATAACCAGCATTTCAATACCAAACCTTCAAAAAGCATATCCAGCTACAACCCACTAGAATTTGTTTTTAATATTTTACTTTTATTCATGGTATATCCTCCTCTCTTTCTGTATGTATTATATGATGGCCTCTTTTTTTATACAATACTTTTCTACTATCCTGCATTTTTGCTTAACTAAGTTGCACTAAAAAAGTGTACAAAGCCCAAAATGGAATTGCACACTATAATTATCTTTATAAATTAAATAACATTATTCACAATTAAAAAACTTAATAATACTTTGTACACCCATAAGTGCCTGCGTGTCCTGGACTGCTGGCCTTACATTGGTATTATGTGTAAAAACTAACTCATGTATATTATAACAATTAATATGGTGCAGGAGTGTACATGCTGTTTCATAAGCTTTATCCATACGTCCATCACCCCCGCCAGTTAATATCACAGCCCCCTTTTTTGGCTTTATACCAGCATTCTCATTTCTAAAATGCGTGGCACAATAATATGTCTGGAACCGGCTTCCTACGTCTAATAATTTTCCTGTAAGTTCCGAAAAATATATAGGAGAAGCAATAAGTATATTATCACAAAATTGTATATAACTATATATCTCCTGCATCCCATCTTCTATAGAACATCCCTTGTTCTGCCAGCAATACCTGCAATCTATGCATGGTGAAATATTACACCTGTATGCATTTAAAACCTTACATCCGCCTGCAATATTTTCCTTTACAATATTAAACAAACTCCAAGTATCACCATTTATCCTTGGTGAACCATTTATAATTAATGTTTCCACTTTTAACCTCCTGCGGATTATATATTTTTACTGACTGCCCAATAAACACACTATCTATGCCTAAGTTTCCGTACACCATAAAAATTCCTATGGCTGGTATACAATATATCTATTACTATAAGCATCATTACAGGTACAAAATGCATAACATAACGTGCTTTTGTTTCCCAGATTGAAAGGAACAGGAACAATCCAAAAAGTGCAAGCTTCCACATTGCTGCTGAACCCATATCTTTTTTCACCAGCCCATATAGCACTGATATTACAATAAATATAATTAATGTCCACTGGTATAATGTACAATAACTGTCGTATAAAGGATAAAATTTTCCGTCTTTAAAAAATACAGACTGAAGCCAGGATTTTCTTACAGGCTGCCTTTGTAAATGAAATTCCATATCATATTTTCCATTAGACCATGTACTTACTGCTTTAATATACTGGTGGAATAAAAGCCCTGGAATACCATAATCTTTAAGACGTTTTTTAATCATTCTTATATCGCCTTCTTCTTTATCCTCTTTTGTTTCAAATGAACTTGTATATTCCCTGTCCGCAAGATTATAATTTCCTGTTCCTTTAAGCCCCATCATAACCCAATGCGCATACGGAAAGTTTTCCTTGTCATAATCTGTCTGGTCAACTACCTCAGTTTTATCCATAACTATTTTAAATGTTTCCCTGCATGAACCAAATACAAGTATAAGTGCAAATACTGCTACCAGCCCTCTTTTCCAGTTTTTTGCAACCACCATATGGATAGCACATGCAACTGTAATAATTGCAACTGTAGGTTTTAATTCAAATCCAAACCATGTCAGCACACCCATTGCCAAAATCCAGATATATACATTTAACCCATTTTTCTTAAAGTTTTCCTCTGCAAACTGGTAACATAACAGCAGCCCTGCAACTATAGGAAGTACAAGAGTATCTGTGTAAACAAATGGTATATATGTGTAAAATGGTATAAATAAAAGTGCCATTAACTGGAACAATACTGCTGCCCTCTTTCCATATTTCCTGTTTACAAGAACCATGCAAAGAAGTATTGCAACATCTATCGCCAGAATGTTTAAAATCATGTTACCATATAAAAAATTCCCTGTCCCTATTGCCTTTAATACCATAAACCAGAATGTTTCAAGCAGAAGCAGCATCTGGTTATTAGGGTAACGCAGAAAATAAAAGTTATACTGGTCACTTGTCTTAAAAACATCATTTAAAGCCATTTCGCTTGCCTGGTTAAATATTACACTCCTGTCACCAGCAGGCGTTACTGCCATTTCATAACCAACATACACCTGTAATGCAACTTGTATAACCATTAAAAATATAGCAACAGTAATAACAGAATACTTATCAATATAACTTAACGCAGATATCCTTAACTTTCCCATAAAGCCAGGTTTAGTCCTGTATAATACCATTGCTGCCATTATAATTATTACAGGAATTAACAGAAATATATTATCCGATACTCCCCAAGTAATAATTCCAGGCAGCAGCACAAGCCATATTGCAGCAAACATCCCATGAAATACCAGGCTTGCCATTCCTTGCAGTTTTCCAGCAGATTTGTTCATTTTAGCCCACCTCACAATAATTTAATCTCTGAATAATCTATAACCTAAGTTATAAGATATAGATTACCAGAATTACTGCCAGGTATTCAATACTTCAAAAACATAATTAAGGAAACGTTAAAAAATCTTAATGTTTTCTTAATTTTTTACATTTATCTTTTGTTGGTGCTGGGCTGACGGACGGTTTTTAATGCCAGAGCCAGAATATTCCATACAGGGGCACGCTCTCGCTACATTAACCCACGCAGCGGCACATAAAGTCCATATGTACCAAAAGAAACTTACGTTTCTTCTGTTACATATGGACTTAAATGCCGGCGGGGTTAAAGTGCCCCTTTTATGGAATAATTCATGGCATCTGGCACGCAAAACCTGTCACCAGCAACCTTCAATAAAACACAAAATAAAAAGATAACTGTAAACGGAGGAGTGGGAATTTATTCTGCTAGTCAATTATTATACAGTGTAATAATTAATGTTATATAGGGATTAACATAAAAATGACAGTACTGTACTTCCGTCCGTCTAAGTCACTTTTTCCATTCCATAATTTCCAGTTATAGTACTTGTTTTGTGTTTTTGTAGTTCTGATGGGTACAGCAGGTTTCCAGTGTTCCATCTAATATTATTCCATGACAGGGGCACTTCAGCCCCGTTGGCGTTTAAATCCCGTTTTAAATATAAAAAAGGAACGGTAGTTTCTTTTTTATATAGGGATTTTATGCGCCATTACGTGGGCTGACGTAACGGGAGTGTGCCCTGGCATGGAATAATTTAGTGGAACACCGGAAACCCTGCGTCCACCCACCAAATACACCAAAACAAAATAACTGAAAATTATCATTTCTCCTGCACCTGGTACCTGCTTACGGCAAGTGTTAAGGCTATAAACATTAATATATACAATACCTGTATCCCAATCCCGCCCCATATCTCTTTAATAACATCTGCTGGTATTTCTGCATATTCACTTAATTTATTATTGACGTCCTCATACCAGTATACAGGTATAAATCTTGCCGCTTTTCTTACTGTTCCATTTAATATATTTAGTGGTACAAATACCCCTCCTAAAAATGACATAAACAGCGATACTGGTGTAATTATCATGTTTACCATATCTGGTTTTTTAGCAAGTATGCCAGTGAAAAATGCTATTGAAAGTGATAGTGCCATAACTGTAAATGAGTTTAATATATAATAAAACATATTTGCATTATTTAACAGTTCTTTTCCTTTCATTATAAATACTAATGCAAGGAAAGCTGCCCATATAATCACACCTATAACAATAAATGCAAGAAACGCTTCCACTGACTGCCTGCGGAGTGATACTGCTGATGCAGCTATGCGGTTTTTAACTTCTCTTTTTCTGAAAGAATAAACTATAAGCCCTAGTACATTTCCAAGTATCGCTATGCTTGTATATGGGAAATACTGGAATAAAAATGCAAAGCCTGGCATCTCACCGCCATTTCCATTAACATCTACAAGCGTGACTTTGCTTTCTTTAACATCTTGTACTTTTTCAAAACTTTCCTCCATTGTATAGCCTGCAATATTATATTTTATAATGCGGTTTATAAAGTCGTTTATCTGGCTTTCAACATACATATAACTATAACTTCCTGGCTTCTGGGTAACTGAAACCCTGGCATCCCCTGATAAAAACTTTTCTGAAAACCCTTCTGGAATTTGTATAATAATATCATATTTATAGTAATACATTTTCTCTTGCAATACATCAATATCATTCTCCAGCATATCCGTATCATGAAGTTTTGATAAATATTCTGCCAGTTTTTCTGAAACACCACTTTTATCATTGTCAACTATGCCTGCTGCCAGTTTAGAACTTTTAAACTGGCTGTTACCATTATCTCCGCTGCTTACATAAAACATTACAGTACTGATAACTGCAAATATTGCAAAATACATCAGTATCATGCCAATGTTCTTCTTTGTAATTTTCATATAACACTTAAATACTGTCATAACATTCCCTCCTGGTCATTATAAATGTAAAAGCCCCTGTAATTAATGACATTATAACAAGAATAACTATATTCAGTGTATACCTGCCTGGGTCGTCATAGATAGTTATACTATATATTGCATCAGTAATAACTGCCGCTGGGTTAATCCTGTTTAACAGAGGGAAATTGTCCTCAATAAGCCCTTTTATCCCTTCCACCATCAGTCCTGACAAAAAGCTTAACAAAAGCCCTTCTGCCACAAGTATTCCTATTCTTAAACCATCTGGCAGTTTTGAAAGAGTCCCTGTAAACATCCCTATGCTTACACCTATAAACCCTCCTGTAAGGCATATGCCAATTAATTTAATTATATTTCCGCTTAAATCAATTTTTAGTACATACTGAAGGTATAAAAGCAGTATTGCAAGATTTACATAGTGTACAAACACACTTGTTATTGTACCTGCTATAAACTGTTTTAACTTGCTTGTAGCAGAAATTGCCCTTCTTAAACCTACAGAGGAAACATTTGCCTGTAACTGCACGGATACAAGATAGCCTATGAAACTTCCGAACATACATGCCATTCCAATAAGTGAATAAAAATACTGTACCATTCCATCCACTTTCTTGCCTGTTAATGTTGTTTCACTGGCAAATTCCAGATAGGCAGACTGTGTGGCTTCCTGGAACTTCTGTGGTTTTTCCATTGCGATATCTTTATACATTTGTGCCTGCCTGGTAAATGTATCTAATAGTGACTTTAGTATACTGCTGTTGATGTTATTTCCTGTCACAACAAGCTCTGGTTCTTCACAGGCATAAAACAATCCCGTAATATCCAGGTCTTCCAGTTTTTTATTTGCTTCTTCCTTAGAAAGCTTCTGCACTGCAATTAATTCTGACTCATCTTTTTCCATCATTTCAAGAAAACTAATAAAACTTTTTGACATTTCAGAATTATCTGTTTCCACTACCGCAACATCAATCGTTTCAATTTCTGCATTAGAACTACCAAAAGAAGCATAAAATAACGTGCCTAGCAATATTGGAAAAAGCATTGACCAGAACACTGTATCCTTTTGTCTTAAAATAGTTAAAAGGCAGTATTTTATTAAATGTAACATATAATCCCCTCCCGTTTATCAATCCCTTAATTTCTTGCCAGTTATTTCAAGAAATACATCATTAAGCGTAGGCAGTTCTGAAAATACCCTTCCAAAGCTTATATCATTGTCCTGCAAATAGTTCATCAGCCTTATAAGATTATGTTTGGCACTGGTGCACCTTAAAACTAGTACATTGTCTTCATATTGCAGCTCAAATACATTTTGTATTTCTTTTATTTCTGAAAGCTGCTTTTCACTAATAAAGACATTTTCTACTGTAATCGTTTCACCTGTTTTTATCATGCTCTTTAGTTCCTCTTTTGTACCATTTGCTATACACCTTCCGCCATCTATAATAGCAATCCTTGTACAAATCTGTTCTACTTCTTCCATATAATGCGAAGTATAGATAATTGTACTTCCATTTTTGTTAAGCTCCTGTATGCCTTCCAGTATTTTATTCCTGCTCTGCGGGTCAACTGCAACTGTAGGTTCATCCATAATAACAAGCCTTGGCTTATGTACGATGCCACATGCAATATTCAGCCTTCTTAAAAGTCCTCCTGATAACTGCTTAGGCCTCATCTTAGTGTACTTTTCAAGACCTGTAAACCCAATTGCTTCATTAACAAGTTTTTTTCTTTCTGCTTTACTCCTGATATAAAGCCCACAGAAATAATCTATATTTTCTATTACTGAAAGTTCCTCAAAAACTGCAACATTTTGTGGCACAATACCTATCTGCCTTTTAATATTGTAACTGCCCGGTTTTATTTTCTCACCAAATATCTCAATGTTGCCTTTATCATATTTAAGAAGTGCCAGCATACAGCTTATAGCTGTTGTCTTACCGCTCCCATTAGGCCCAAGCAGTCCAAACACTTCACCTTCATTTATCTTTAACTCAAGATGGTCCAGTGCTACAAAATTACCATACCTTTTAACTAAATTTTCTACTTTAACCATGCTATATACCTCCGCTAACCAGGCCGATATAATTTACCTGCCATAATGCTGTAATAAATATTATCTTTAATCTGCTATAAATATACAATTTACCCCTGGCTATTTCCAGTGCCAGTTGTCAGTATACAAATATGACAAATGTCATTAAATTCCGGGAAACCTGTTTGAACTTCCCTGTTTTCTATGTTAAACTAAATAAAAAACTGCCATAAAACGGTACAGGCAGTTTATCTGCATTAGGGGGAATTACTTTGAACGCACCAGCAGGACAAATTATTCTTTTTTTGTATTGTGTTTTAACAGCACTTTTAACAGAGGATATGGAATTCTTTTCTCTATTATCTGTTATTGTAGTAATCTTATCAGTTATATTGTCTTCTCTCTCATACTTTTTATCAAATAGATATTTTACATTGGCTGCATCTGGAATATATGTTATAATTTCACTGGTATTTCCTGATTTTACAATTATGTTTCCACTTATTTTGTATAATGCTGCTGCATTTCCCGGCTGGCATATGCCTGCTATTTTTATAGTTTCTGTTTTAAGCCTTATACTCAATATCCATAAAACAGGGTATCTGCTTTGCTGTATAATATTTCTTGGAATTGTATTTGCATGTTATATACAATATATACAGCATAAATTAAGCAGGGTTATATTCCAGTTTAATAAAACCAGGGATGACAGCACAGAACACGCCATTCTTTTAGAAAGCAGGAACAAATCACTTCTGGATAAACAGGACTATGAAATTTATAACGCAACCCTTAAAGAAAGAAACAGGATTGCAAGGGAAATACATGATAATGTAGGGCATCTGCTTTCCCGTTCAATCCTTCTTACAGGTGCACTTAAAGCAGTTAATAAGGATGAAAACTGCAAAGAACCATTAAACAACCTGCATGAAGCACTTGACCAGGCTATGACAAGCATACGGGAAAGTGTACACAACCTGCATGATGAGTCCGTAAACCTGAAAGAAAGCATAGAAAATATTGTAAATAATTTTAACTTCTGTAGTATAGATTTTACTTATGATATGGGGACAGATATCCCCCGTGAAATTAAATTTTCATTTATATCAATAGTTAAAGAAGGGCTGAATAATATTTATAAACACAGTAATGCTACTAATGCCAGTATATTATTAAGGGAACATCCCGCAATGTACCAGCTTGTTATAAAAGATAACGGCACTACTGCAAAAAATACTGACACCAGGAAATACATATTAGAAACTGGTAATAATCCTGGAATAGGGATTAATAATATTAATTCCAGGATAAGCCTGTTAAATGGCTCACTTCAAATCCATACAAATAATGGTTTTTGTATATTTATTACAATTCCTAAAACATAATTCCAATAGCATGTTTTACATGGCGCTTTGGTTATAACTGGATTATAATTAGTAATAAGGAGATTTTATATGAATGTAGTAATTATAGATGATGATAAATTTGTTACAAGTGCGCTTAAAGCAATTCTTGAGGCATCTGGAGATGTAACTGTGCCAGCAACGGGCACTGATGGCAGTGAAGCAGTACATCTTTATGAAACACATAAACCTGATATACTTCTTACAGATATACAGATGAATGGTTTAAGCGGCCTTGAAGCAACAGAGAAAATCCTGGAAAAATATCCTGATGCCAAAATACTTCTTTTAACAACATTTCTTGATGATGAATACATTATACAAGCATTAAAACTTGGTGCAAAAGGATATCTTTTAAAACAGGATTATGAAAGCATACTTCCAGCCCTGGAAGCAGTATATTCGGGCCAGAGTGTCTTTGGCACAGAGATAATATCTAAGATACCAGGGCTTTTAAATAATGTATCTAAATTTAACTACGCTTCATATAATATTAATGAACGTGAATTAAAAGTTATAGAACTGATTGCAGATGGTCTTAGCAATAAGGAAATAGCAGCAAAACTTTTCCTTAGTGAAGGCACTGTAAGGAATTATTTAAGTACAATTCTTGAAAAACTTGAACTGCACAACAGGACACAACTGGCAATTTTTTATTATAAACACCAGGGCAGCATGTAATAAAATAATCCAAAAACAATACGGGACATCTTTTAAAGATGCCCCTCCTAAATACTTTATACATTTTCAAGCTGGTTTGAAAGACCTTTTATTTCATTTAATACAATTTCAAACTTTTCCATTTTCTCTACAGATATTCCAGACTGCTGCACTCCCTCTTCTGATGAGGCAAATACCTCTTCGCTTGTAGCAGAAAGCTGGCTGATATTATCAGAAATAACACTTGTTGAATTTACAATTTCTTTCATAAAGCTTTCTGTTGCCTGTATTCCATTTATAAGGTTATGGACATTTCTCTCTATTGTATTAAACCTCTGTTTTGTATCTTCAATCATATTATTCTGGATATCTATGGAATGGCTTGATATTTCAATGCTCTGGCTTGCTATCCCAACATCATTTACAAGCTGGTTAATAATATCAGTGATTTTATTAGTTGCGTCTTTTGTTTCCTCCGATAACTGGCGTATTTCATCAGCTACTACTGCAAACCCTTTGCCTGCTTCACCTGCCCTTGCCGCTTCTATTGAAGCATTAAGTGCAAGCAGGTTTGTCTGGCTCGATATGGACATTATGCTGCCAACTATTTCTTCAACTTCACTTACTTTTTCAGAAAGACGTTTTGTAGCTTTAACAGTGCTGCTATTGTTCTCATCTACAGTCTGCGCCTGGCGTTTAAGGTCTTCTACGATTTTTGCACCATCATCAATAGTAACCCTTGTCATATCAGAGTCTTTCTTCATTTCAATGGCTTTTTCTTCTGCTTTTGAAGCTGCCTCATTAATATCACTGCACATCTGCGCTTGTTTCTGGATAGCCTCTGCTGTACTTTCTGTACTCTCTGATATATTTTTCATTGAAATATCATTAGAACTGACTGAACTGCTTAATACTGAAACCATTTCTGATGCTTCTTCAAACTTATTGTTAAGCTGTCTTGCAACTTCTGACATTATATCATTAGCTTTCTGCTGTTTCTTTGCACCTTCTTTTATAGCCTCTGTATTTTCATTAAAGAAATCATCCAGAAGATTGACAACACGGATAGTTGCAAATGCTGAAAGCATGATTACCACTGTACCTATTACAGTAGTTTTATAATCTGCTTCACCTGCTAGATAAAACCTTATGCATTGTATTATATATGCAATTATAATAACAGAGTTACTAATATACATAAGCCTCTTGTTAAGATATGCTATATATGCAAATAATATCGGCAAAGCATATACAAATGAAACCTGGATTGTATTAAAACACATCATTACAAGGAATACAACCCCGCCTGTAGAATAAAGCACAAGTGAACACAGCCTTTTCTGCCTGTTTGTAATATATGCAGCAGTTATGGCCACTATCGCAACAAAATAAACAGCTAGCTGTATATATGTACCTGATGTCCCGCTGCTGTTAAGTACAACTGTCAAAATAAGAAACAAGTTTAATACTATTAGTGCTAATAATATAGGAAAAACTGCTGTATTAGCTTTTTTATACTGTTTCTCTGTCATATTCATAGTCAATACCCCCTCATTTAGATTCTTATATAACATCATATTTTCCTTTAATATTATACTACAAATATCCGGTTTTTCCAGAAAAAATTTGCAAAACAGGGGTATTAACTATATAATATTGCAATATTTACCTGTCATTAAGCGACAAAGCTTCTATTGCGACACTGCCTCCACGCACCACTTCAATCCTGTTAATAAAGGTTTTATTAAACAAGGCTATCATATCATTGTTTTTATCCTCAGTTTTAACACATTGTACAAGTACAGAATTTCTGCTGTAGTCGATTATATCAAGTGAAAATGCCTGTGCTATCCTGAATACCTCTGATTTATCCTTGTCAGAACAGCTATTTACTTTTATATACAGAAGCTCCTTTTTATGTATAGGCACTTCCGAAATATCAATTACCTTTATTACTACTACATTGCGGTTAAGCTGCTTTTTAATCTGTTCAAATGTCATATCATCACTTGTAAGCCCTATTGTCATCCTTGAAACAGAAGGGTCTTGTGTTTCACCTACTGTAAGTGTATCAAGGTTATATGATTTTGCAGCAAACATTCCTGATATCTTTGCAAGAACACCAATCTGGTTCTCAACATAAAGTGAAATCCAACGTTTTTTAACTTCCATAATTTATATTCCGCCTTTCTTAACTTAACACATAATTATTTCTGACAGCCCTTTTCCTGTTGGAACCATTGGAAATACATTTGCATCACCATCTATAATACATTCAATTATTGTAGGTGAGTCTTTAAACTGCATTGCATAATCAAATGCTTTCTTTATATCTTCTTCTTTAAATATTCTTATTCCATGTGCTTCATAACTTTCAGCAAGCTTTATAAAGTCTGGGATATATTTTGGGCATTTTTCCTCTCCTGCTGCACATTTCTGGCAGTTCTTCTCACAGCTTTTACGGTATTTTAAACATGTGCCCGAATATCTTTTTCCATAAAAGAGTTCCTGCCACTGGCGTACATTGCCAAGATATCCATTGTTTAATATAACGATTATAACTTGTAACCCATAGACCATCGCTGTTGCAAGTTCCTGTATATTCATCTGTATCCCGCCATCACCAGAAATTGCAATAACTGTACTTCCAGGATTGCCAAGCTTTGCACCTAACGCCGCTGGAAGCCCGTATCCCATTGTCCCAAGCCCTCCTGAAGTAAGCAGCTTGCCATTGCCTGAAGGTTCAAAATACTGTGTTGTCCAGAGCTGGTTCTGCCCTACATCTGTTGCAACTATTGGGCTGTCAAAATTTTCATTAATATACCTGATAACAGCTTCTGGTGACATGCCCTTACATTCTTTCATTTTTATAGGATATTTCTGCTTCCATTCCATTGTCTGTTCCACCCATTTACTAATTTTCATAGGTGTAACATACTCTAACATTTTATCTATTGCAAGTTTAGCATCTGCTACTATTGGAATATCTACAACTATATTTTTGGAAATTGAAGCAGGGTCTACATCAATATGGATTATTTTAGCATCTGGTGCAAATTCACTTATTTTGCCTGTTATCCTGTCATTAAAACGTGTACCTATCGAAAATAGTACATCACATTCATTTACAGCATGGTTTGCTGCATAGCTGCCATGTATTCCCAGGTTTCCAAGATAGAGGCTATGGCTGCATGGGACTGCACCCTTGCCCATTATTGTAGTAATAACTGGTATTCCTGTAATATCAACTAACTTCTTCATGCTCTCATTAGCACCTGCAATATTTACACCGCCACCAGCCAGAAATAAAGGTTTCTTAGCCTTTTTTAGTTCAGCCAGTGCTTTTTTAAGCTGCCCTGCATGGACACCCTCACTCGGTTTATACCCACGCATACTTACTTCATCTGGATACACATCACTCCCCATGCCATTTTGTATATCCTTTGGCAAATCTACTACAACAGGCCCAGGCCTTCCTGTGCGTGCTATATAAAAAGCCTCTTTTATTATACGCCCCAGGTCTTCCCTTTTCCTTACTGTAACAGAATATTTACAGATACTATTAGTAATACCAACTATATCAACCTCCTGGAAAGCATCATTGCCCAGAAGCCCTAGTGGTACTTGCCCTGTAAAACATACAAGCGGTACACTGTCATAATTGGCAGTTGCAATTCCAGTTACAAGATTAGATGCACCTGGCCCGCTTGTAACAAGGCATACACCAGTTTTTCCTGTTGAACGTGCATAGCCGTCCGCCGCGTGTATAAGCGCCTGTTCATGCCTTGGTATAATAATTTCCATATCATCAATTCCATATAAAGCATCAAACAAGTCTATAGCCTGCCCTCCCGGGTAAGCAAAAAGCGTGTCAACACCTTCTGCCCTTAATGCTTTTACAAAAAGCTCTGTTCCTTTAACCATAATTTACCTCATTTCTGCGCTGCCTTTAATGGGCTGGCTTTGCCTTGGGCTGTGCGCATTAATATAATGTTTGTTATTCTATTTCTATTAAGAAAAGCAACAGGATTTTAACCTTATTCTGTAAAATAAAAAAATCCTAAGCTTAATGCTTAGGACGGATAATCCGCGGTACCACCTAAATTCAGAAAAAGTTCCACACTCTGCCAGTACGCAGGCAATAAAGCCGTTAATACTGCTTTCCTTGTAACGGTGGAAAAATCCGTCAGAGCCTACTTGGATAAAATCCTTTTGGTCTGCTGCTCAAGGGCTACTTCTATATATATGGAATGAAGATTTACACCAGCCATCTTCTCTCTATGCCTCCATTAAATATATACTCCTCCCTGTCACTGCATTTACTGTTCTTAATATTCTAATTTATGTGATATTACCATTAAAAATAAAATCTGTCAACAGGAAATTTTTTGGATTTTTACAGTTATCTTCCTATTTATGTATTGTTGTAAATTTATGGCGGCATGTCCTGTGTGCAAAGTACCAGCAATATTCCATTGGCAAAACCTTAATTAAATCTGGTAATTAATACTAAAGCAAAAGGCATATCCAGAATGATATGCCTTTTGTTATGTAAATTTAATTATAACTCAATCCAGTAACGCTGCTCAATATGTCCATCATTCTCAACTTCATTTTCCAATACACCGCCATTGCTGGTAATTGATTTTGCTGAACCAGTATTATCCTTATCACAGCAAACCAGCACTTTATTGATACCAAGTTTTTTGCACTCTTCCAGTGCAAGGGCAACCATTGCCTTGGCATAACCCTTTCTTCTTTCACCAGGCCTGGTTCCAGCACCTATGTGCCCACCAGTTTTTAATAATTCATCATTTAAATAATGACGGATATTTACAGCTCCCACAAAGATATTTCTATCCTTGTCAAGACAAAATAAAGTTGTATCAGGAACCCAGCCATCTTCTGGTTCTTTATTTGTATTAAGACTTTTCAGGTAATAATCAAAATCATGGAAATCATTAGCCCATATTTTCCATGGGGACATATTTGTATGGTTTACTATAATATCATTCTTCCATTCTTCCAGCATTTCAAATAACTGTTCCTTATACCCAGAAGTTAATTCTACAAGTTCAATATTCATTCTTCTGTCTCCCATATTAAAACTTACTATCTTGCATATATTTATTTATCAGCTTAAATCATAAGACGAATATCCTGCATTATTTATTTGCATTTGTAACTTTAAAAAATTTTTATTGTTTATATATTTTGAAAACAAGCCTCTGTTATTAAAAATAATTCTTACAGGTTTATAATTTGTAAAAAATTCAAAGTAAGGAGGAGAAGATACAATATTCCTTTCTGCTATACAAATTGCACTATTATAACGTTTTCCAATACAAGCAGCAAAAACAATTTTATCTCCATTTGTGAAAGTAATGCCATCTTTACCAACAGACTGTATGTCAGAATAGTCTTTTTTAATATATTCCATAAAGCTTCAGACCCTTTGGTAATTAAATCTGGTTCTAATGCATAAACTGTCTATTGTAAATCTTACTCTTCAAGCATACTCGTATCTACTTTATGCTTACCTCCATCTGACATAATGGCAATCATTTCCTCATCAAAATATTCTTTTGCTTTGTCAATATCCTTAACTGGTTCAGACCATTCTATACCACCATCTTCATTTATATATGCATATTGTAAAAATGGGAACACGGTTATGTCACCATTATCATCAACTTCATACTTATATTTTACTTCTGGATACCCATTAACTGTTTCGTCATTACCAGCAACTTCTTTATATGCTTGTGGCACATTTGTACCAGTTTCATTTGCAGAATATATAACGTCTTCTTCTACATCCTTGCCCACATTGGCAGAAGAAGTGCCTTTATCTTGCAACAGCAAACAACAAGATACAGCAGCAGCCATAACTGCATATTTAATATATTTTTTCTTCATCATATACCCTCCTCCACTAAACACTTAAAGATTCTATAAATTCAAAGCTTACATTTGTCAATTCAACATTAAAACCATTTGTATTAAGCAGAAATCCATCAACTTGCTTTCCTTTTTCTAATGGAATTTCAATAACATTTAACAGATTTGCTGTACATGAAACTTTTTTAGAAGCATATATGTTACCATTACTAGTGTATCTCAAACCAGCAACTATATCACAAGTCTTATTTGTTTTGAATAATAATTTTATAGAATTATTACTTTTATATACTAGCCCATAATTAAAAACATATGTATGCCCAGGCACTAATGTATGGTCTGGATATTTCAGCAATAGTAATAATCTGGTCTGTTTCTTCTGTTCCACATACATTAAATACATCTGACATTTTTGTATTTTCTTTATAATAAACTATATCTCCATTTGTATATTTAATGTATTTTGAAGCCTTTTTCTGCACATTGCCAGTTTCAGAAACTATCTCCTGTGCATTAACAGTTCCCATTCCTAATAAATTAGATGACATTAATAATCCAGTTACTAAACTCAAACAAAATAATTTTACTTTTCTTATAATTAACCTTAATCCTTTCTCTAATTCTTACCTTATTTAACAAATATATAATGTTATATGATTTTTTTAATCAGCCACCACTCCCTTTATATTTTTTACTTATAATAATTTTTTTATATTTTAATTATAAACTACTTACAATTAAATTTCAAGTTAAA
>CAJTRU010000007.1:0-23795 GCA_910579085.1 uncultured Lachnospiraceae bacterium
CGGAAGCGTGCCCCTGTACGGAATATTCTGGCTCTGGCACTAAAAACCGTCCGTCCGCCAAATCACACCAACAAAAGATAACTGGAAATTATCCTGCATACAGTTTATTGTAAAGTAACTTATGGAATAGACGTGTTCCCATGTATATAATATATAGAAAGATTTGTACGTTTGTGCTATAATCTTTTTTGTATAATTTCTACAGTCAAATAATAAAAAGGAGAACAATAAAATGAAATTAAGAGAAAAAGTAATTTCTGGCACTCTTTGCGTGTCACTGTCAGTTGCATTATTAACGGGTATGCCATTTAATACAAACAGTGGCAGCGTAAAAGCCAGCGCAGAAAGTACAACACTATCTGGCAATGGTTATGAAGAAGCCACTGGTATCAATGTACAGTACCATACACAGGATGAAATACGCAGCTATGCCAAAGCCAGCAATGTTACTTTAGAAGATGCTTTGTCATTTGCTGAAGAACCAGGCACAGAGAAACCTTATTCACTAGGAAAGTTATCTGATGAAACATTGCAGTCTGCAATTAAAATATTAAACCAGGTCAGGTACATTGCAGGCATACAGGACAATGTAGAATTATCTGATGAATACAGCCAGCTTGCACAGGCAGGCTCACTTGCTAATTATATTAATGGCAAGTTATCACATTCACCAGCGAAGCCAGACGGAATGGCTGATGATATGTATGAACTTGCCAGCCAGGGGGCAGGTTCTTGTAATATAGCAATGGCATCATGGCAGAACCGCAGCTTAAATTCTACTATTGTATCAAGCTGGATGGAAGATGGTGATAGTAGTAATATTAACAGAGTTGGGCACAGGCGCTGGATTATCAACCCTTCTATGGGCAAAACTGGATTTGGGGCAGTTAGTGGCAAAAATGGTACATACAGTTCTGTATATTCATTTGACACAAGCAACACATCTGCAACAGAATATGGCGTAATATGGCCAGCACAAAATATGCCTGCCAGCTATTTTGGCAAAAAATTCCCATGGTCTGTTTCAATGGGATATACTGTAGACGAAAGTTCCATAAATATTTTATTAACAAGAAAAAACGATGGACAGACATGGAATTTCTCAAATTCATCAGCAGATGGTGAATTTTATGTAAACAATGATAATTATGGGCAGACAGGATGTATTATATTCAGGCCTGGAAGCGGAATAGAATACAATGCAGGTGATATATTTAAAGTTGAGATTACTGGCCTTAAAACACCTGTATCATATACTGTAAGCTTTTTTGACCTTGAAGCAGAAGATACAGGGACACCAGATACAAGTGCCTTACCATCTGAATCCCCTTCAGCAAGCCCAGATGCAAGTGCTTCACCATCTGGCCTCCCTTCACCTGTACCTGGCGCAAGTGTTTCGCCATCTGCTGTTGCTCCTTCCCCGTCTGTTTCCCCTTCACAGACACCTGGCACAAACACAGGTGGCACAACAGGCAACAATCCTACACAGAAACCTTCTGCCAGCCCTTCACCATCAATAAAGCCCACACAGAAACCTACACCGTCACCAAAACCTACGCCTAAGCCTACCCCTAAACCTACACCTACGGTAAAACCAACAGCAACACCAAAACCAGTAGTTACACCTTCTCCTAAACCAGTTGAAACTCCTTCACCTGTTCCTGCTGCAACAGAAGCGCCTTCACCTTCACCAGCGCCAGAAACAGTTACTACACCGGCACCCGGAGAAGACAATCCTGTAAAAACAGATGATATAAAGAAAGGTACAGTATTTACAGATAAAACTACTAAAACTGTATATAAAGTTACAAATACTGGAACAAATAAAACAGCAGAATTTATTGGAACTGCCAAAAAAACATTAAATAAAGTTGTAATTTTAGATTTTGTAAATATTAAAGGAATACCATATAAAGTAACATCAATAGGTAAAGGGGCGTTAGAAAAATCTGCTAAACTTAAATCAATAAAATTAGGTAAAAATATAACCTCAATAGGTGCAAATGCATTTAAAAAATGTACATCACTAAAGAGCATTACTATTCCGTCTAAAGTTAAAAAAATCGGTATAAATGCATTTTCTGGATGTAAAAAACTGGATAAGATAACTGTAAAGACCATGAAACTTACAGCCATCAATGTGGGAAAAGGTGCATTTAGCAAAGGTGCAGGCAAAGTAACTGTTAAAACTGCTAAAAGCAAATTAAAAATCTATGAGAATATTTTTAAATCCAGGGGAATGTCAAAAAAATCCCGTTTTAAAGCAATATAAAATATTGCCAGATACAAAGCTGGAAGCTGTTTAAAACCAAAATAAAAACGTTAAAAAAGCAGGCTATATTTAATAATAAGCCTGCTTTTTATTATGTTAATACCAGTAGTAAAACTTCCTAAACAGCATGTAAGTTCTTTAACGAAATATCCAGTATTGGCGCTGAATGTGTAAGCGCACCACTTGAAACAAAATCTACACCTATGTCAATTATATTTTTAATATTTTCTTTAGTAACATTGCCTGAGCACTCTGTAAGTGCCCTTCCATCTATTATCTTTACAGCTTCTTTCATTTCCTCTGGAGACATATTATCAAGCATTATTATGTCTGCACCTGCTTCTACTGCTTCGCGCACCATATCAAGGTTTTCTGTTTCAACTTCTATTTTATGTACAAATGACACATTGGCCTTAGCCATCTGTACCGCCTTTGTAATGCTTCCTGCTGCACCTATATGGTTGTCTTTAAGCATTACCCCGTCTGAAAGATTGTAACGGTGGTTGCTTCCCCCGCCTGCCTTAACTGCATATTTCTCAAAAATCCTCATATTAGGCGTTGTCTTTCTTGTGTCTAGAAGTGTTGTCCTGCTTCCTTCAAGAAGTTTTACTATAGAATTAGTATATGTAGCAATCCCGCTCATTCTCTGGAGAAAGTTAAGCGCTGTACGCTCACCTGAAAGAATGGCCCTTATATCACCTGTAACTACAGCCATAAGTTCCCCATTCTTTACTTCGTCCCCCTCATTTACATGCATGTCAAAACCCACAGTGCTGTCAAGCATTTCAAAAACTCTTCTAAATACCCCAAGCCCTGCTATTATGCCATCCTGTTTACATATAAGTTCTGCCTGTCCTTTCTGGTATACAGGCATTACACAGCTTGTTGATATATCCCCGCTTGTAATATCTTCTTCAAGCGCCATGCGTATATACCTGTCTGCATTTATTTTTAAAGCCACTGGGTCATTCATGTCTTTTCTTCTCCTTTTCTATTTCATTAAGCACTATTTCCTTATATTCATTACTAAGGGCTTCTGTATTATTGTAAGTTTCCAGACATGCCAGCCGCAAAAAGCTGTCATCATCTAATTTATTATATTTTCCTGTAACAGACATTGCTTCTTTCTTTATTGCATCTGCTGCCCTTTCTGCAAATACCATCGATTCAAGAAGTGAATTACTTGCAAGACGGTTGCGCCCATGTACACCATTACATGAAGTTTCACCTACAGCGTAAAGGTTTGGCATGGATGTCCTGCTGTCACTGTTTACTTTAATGCCTCCCATAAAATAATGCTGTGCCGGAACTACAGGAATACATTCTTTTACAGGGTCATATCCCTCTTTTAAGCACTGTTCAAGTATATTAGGAAAATGTGTGCGTATTTCATCCTCAGGAATATTTTCCATTGACAGCCACACATATGGCATACCATCTTTTTCCATCTGCTCCCTGATATCTGCTGTCACTATATCCCTTGGGTTTAATTCATTGCAAAAACGCTCTTTATCCTTATTTAACAGGACTGCCCCCTCACCACGGACTGACTCCGAAATAAGAAACCGCCGCCCTGGTTTTTCAGAATAAAGCGTAGTAGGATGTATCTGGATATAATCCACATGTTCCATTTCTATGTTGTGTTTATACGCAATAGCAAGCGCATCACCTGTTATATGGCGGAAATTAGTTGAATGTTTATACAGCCCGCCCAGCCCGCCACACGCAAATACTGTATATAAAGCCCGGACTGCTGATATACTGCCATCCCTGCTACACATTACAATTCCACAGCATTTATTCTCTCTATCACAAATAATATCAAGCATTGAAGTATATTCCAAAATTTCAATATTCTTTCTTCTGGACACTTTTTCCAGAAGTTTGCTTGTAATTTCCCTCCCCGTAATATCCTTATGGAATAAAATACGTGGCATACTGTGTCCGCCTTCACGTGTAAATATAAGGCTGTCCCCGTCTTTTTCAAACTCAACGCCATATTCCATAAGTTCTGATGCTATCTTTTGTGAAGATTTAATCATTATTTCTACAGACTTTCCGTCATTTTCATAATGCCCTGCCTTCATAGTATCTTCAAAATACTGTTCATAATCCTCTTCATCACGGAGCATACACATACCACCCTGTGCAAGAAATGAGTCACTTCTGTCTTTTGCATCCTTTGTTATCATAAGTATTTTTATATCTTCTGGAAAATGAAGCGCACAAAAAAGCCCTGCTGCGCCTGTACCTACAATGACAACATCTGTGTCTTTAATCATAATACCACCTGGCACCAGTCTAGTTTGCTGGGGCCTATAGCAGCTATACAGCCGCTATCCTTTCTATGCCTGCAAGAAACCTTACAACACAACCTGCCAATTCTTATATTCTTTTATATGCCTGCTGCCTGTTTATAAACTAGCAAGTTCCAGCATACGGTCAAGTGAAGCAAGGGCAGAATTCCTTAATTCTTCCTCCACTTCTACCTCCCCTGTTTCTTCCTCCATGCATTTAAGCACTTTTTCCAAATTTATTTTTTTCATATCCTGGCATACCTGGCATGGCATAAGTGGATAAAACTTCTTATCTGGGTTTTCCATTTCCAGTTTATACATAACACCAAGTTCTGTACCTATTATAAACTCTGTAGCACTGCTTTTGGCGGCATAATCTATTATGCCAGAAGTGCTTCCTATGTAAGTGGCTTCCTCTAAAATCTCCATACGGCATTCTGGATGGACAAGAAGCGGTGCGCCAGGATGTGCTTCCTTTGCTGCCTTTACATCATCCTTGGAAACTTCTGCATGTACAGGACAGTAACCATCATTAAATATAAAGTGCTTGTCCTGGACTTGTGAAGCAACATAACGCCCAAGGTTTTCGTCAGGTATAAAGTATATATTCTTATTAGGAAGTGCCTTAACTATTTTAACAGCATTTGCTGAAGTTACACATACATCGGAATGTTTCTTAAGCTCACCCGTAGAATTAATATAACATACTACTGCAACATCACCATATTCCCTGCGTACTTCTTCTATCCTGTCTGCCTGTGCCATACTTGCCATAGGACAGCCAGCAGTTATATCTGGCATAAATACACGCTTGCCAGGACTTAAAATCTTGGCACTTTCACCCATAAATGACACGCCGCAGAATATTATAGTATCCTGTACTGCTTCCTTTGCTACCTTGCTTAGATAAAATGAATCACCAATATAATCCGCAATCTCCTGCACCTCACCAGGAACATAATAGTGTGCAAGTATAACTGCATTTTTTTCTTTCTTCAGGCTTTCTATCCTGCTTTTAATACCGTTCATATCATCCTCCGTTTTTCTGTATGAATATACTGCTTTATTATAACATTGCTTGGAAAATGCTACAAGGGATAATTTACAGTTATCTTGTGTTTGTATTGTGGATTGGCGGACGCAGCGTTTCCAGTGTTCCGCTAAATTATTACATGACAGGGCACGCTTCCGCTACGACAAGCCACGCAGCGGCACATAAAGCCATGTAATTAATGTTCCAAAATAAACTTGCGTTTCTTTCGGAACATTAATTACATGGCTTAAATGCCGGCGGGCTTGAAGTGCCCCTGTCATGTAATAATATTAGCCGGAACACCTAAAACCTGCTGTACCCACCCAAATTACAAATAAATACAACAAAATAGATAATATTATAACTGTAAATTATGATGGACAGAGCAGGTTCAGGCGGACGGAAGCCAGGTGGTATTCTTTTTATATTAATATATGCAACTTATTTATTGTATAATAAGTGACTAGCAAAATAATTCCACCCTCCCTTAACTTGCAGTTATCTTTTTATTTTGTGTTTTACTGTAAAGCTACGATAGCAGGTTTTGTATACCAGATGCCAGTAATTATGCTGTAAAGGGGTATTTTGAGTTACGCAATGCAATGTCATTTAGTTAAGAACTGGTGGAAGATATTTCTATAAATTACCAAAGAGTAGATTGCTGGCAAATTCCAAATGTGCTTCCATGAAAAAGCTGTTGGTTTGTAAAAGGGCCGCTGGTGCTTAAGCCCTGTATTAAATGTTCCGAAGAAACATAGGGGCTTTATGCACCGTTGCGTGCGATGCCCTGGCCAAACCAGCAGAAGCGTGCTTTTTTCATGGAAGGCACTTTGGATTTGCCAGCGCATCCCATAATTGTTAAATTCCAGCATCCCACTTAACTAAATGATATTGCACCGTAGTAAAACATCCCCCATTTACAGAATAATTCTGGCCCTGGCACGCAAAACCGTCCGTTTTTACATAAACAAAAGTAAAATTCTTGCATTTATTCATATATTGCTATATAATAGTATTGTTAGATTTAAACAATAAATTTTATTTATTATAAATTTTTTTGTCTGTCTTGCACTTCTATATTACAAGCAGAATGGAATTTGCAAGATAACTAGAATTTATTACACAATAACAGGCAGGTTTACTGTATATTGTGGGGATGGAGGATTTTATGAATATAAGGGATTTTTTAGATGTCAGGAAATTACAGGAACTACAGGATAATTTTTCTGATGCAACAGGCCTGGCTGCCGTATTGCTTGATAGTAAGGGCGAAAAAGTTACTAAGGAAAGCAACTTTACAGATTTTTGCATGAAGTATACACAAGGCTCTGAAGAGGGCAGCCACCGCTGCACTAAATGCCAAAATGAAAATTCTGGTGTTTATTACTGCCATGCTGGTCTTATGGCATTTTCTATTGATATTATGCTTGGCAGCGAAAAAGTTGGTAAAGTTATTGGCGGACAGGTACTTCCAAGAAAAGCTGATGAAGAACAGTTCCGCAGGATAGCATCCGAACTTGGTGTTGACCAGGATTCTTACATAAATGCAGTTAAAAAAGTTCCTGTAAGCAGCGAAAAGAACATCAGGGCTGCTGCTGAATTATTTGGCCAGATGGTTAATATGTTTGTAAACCTTGAATATTCACATAACAGTAATGGCGGCAAGCTTGGACAGCTCCAGGACGAAATCAACCATGCAACTAATGTTATCCAGAAAATAAATACTAATACAAGCTCCCTTAAGTCAATTGCCAACAAGCAGAAAATGCTTTCATTAAATGCTTCGATTGAAGCAGCAAGAAGCGGTGAAGCTGGTGTAGGTTTTGCGGTTGTTGCAAAAAGCATGGGTGAATTGTCTTCACAGTCTGCTACAATTTATGGTGATATCGAAAAATCCGTAATAGAAGTTACAGACTCTATCGAAAAACTTGCCTCTTTATTTGAAAATAGTTAAGCTTACAACTCTTTTTTCATATATTTTTCTTTCATCAAAATATGGAGCCATCTACAGGCTCCATATTTTTGTGTCTGTTAATGCCAGTATACTCTAATTGTGTATGCTGGTGTTTATGGCACAGAACTTGTTTTAAAGAATTATTAGAAACGGAAATCCCTCTTACCACCATTCATTTCATTTAAGTATTCCATTGCCTTATTCCTTATTTTATCATCTGGCACTTTAAGTATTTCCCTTGATAACAGCTCCTGGCCAATACGTTTTGTATCTTCTGATGCATAGTCCTCAAGATATTCTTTAAGGGTCATAAGTGCATTTGGCTGGCAGCAGTTGGCTATCTGGCCGCTCTTTAAAAGTGACATAAACCTGTCACCTGTTCTGCCTGCCCTGTAACATGCAGTACAGAAGCTTGGTATATATCCAAGTTCCATAAGCCATCTGACAACCTCATCAAGAGTACGTGTATCACTTACATCAAACTGTGCAGAACTGTCATCCCTTACAGGTTCAACGTAACCACCAACACTTGTACGTGAACCGCCGCTTATTTGTGAAATTCCAAGTTTAAGTACTTTCTCCCTTGTCTGCTGTGACTCCCTTGTTGAAATAATCATACCTGTATATGGTACTGCAATCCTTATTATTGCAACGATTTTTTCAAATATATCATCTGGAACAGCATTATCAAAATCCGCTGTGTCAATATCATCAGCAGGACACACCCTTGGAACACTTATTGTATGCGGGCCTACACCATGTACTGCTTCCAGATGTTCTGCATGCATAAGTATTCCTACCAGTTCATAACGGTACATCTCAAGCCCAAAAAGCACACCAATGCCTACATCATCAATCCCGCCTTCCATAGCCCTGTCCATAGCTTCTGTGTGGTATGCATAATCATGCTTAGGCCCTGTTGGATGCAGTTCTTCATATGATTTTTTATTATATGTTTCCTGGAAAAGAATATATGTGCCAATACCTGCATCCTTAAGCTTTGTATAGTTTTCTACCGTAGTAGCAGCAATATTTACATTAACACGCCTTATTGCCCCGTTTTTATGTTTAATGCTGTATATAGTTTCTATACTTTCAAGTATATATTCAAGTGGATTGTTTACAGGGTCTTCCCCCGACTCAATTGCAAGCCTTTTATGGCCCATATCCTGTAATGCAATTACTTCGTTTTTAATTTCTTCCTGTGTAAGTTTCTTTCTTGGAATATGCTTGTTCTTATAATGGTATGGACAATATGTACAGCCATTTACACAATAATTTGAAAGATACAGTGGCGCAAACATTACAATTCTTCTTCCATAGAATTTTTCCTTAATCTCCACTGCAAGTTTCTTGAGTTCTGCATTAGCCTCTGGATTATCACATTCAAGCAGGACTGCTGCCTCTTTATGGGAAATCCCTTTAGCCTTTTTGGCTTTCTCAAGAATTTCATACACCAGTTCCATATTGTCCTTATTTTTCCTGGCATAATCAAGACATTCCAGTATTTCCTCATTATTAATAAATTCTTCTGCCTTCATTGATTTTGGATTATAACCCATCTTTTACTACATCTCCTTTTTCTTAGCTTAAAGTATCTCTGTTATTATTTATACTGTATAGTTTTGGATAAATAACCATACCTGTTACAACGCCACACAATATTCCAATAACAGCTCCCCCGATAACATCTGTAGGATAATGTACACATACATATATCCTTGAAAGAGCCATTAAAACTGAAAAAATAATCATTATAACGCCTAATCTTTTGTCTGATATAATAAATACTGGAACAGAAGCAGCAAACGCTATTGCTGTATGCCCTGATGGGAAAGAATAATCTGCCTGTGGCCCTACAAGGCATCTTATCTGTTCTATTGCATCATATGGCCTTACCCTTGCAACCACATTTTTAAGAAAAACATTTACTACTATAAAGCACAATATAAGCGATACCGCACATCCAAGCCCTTCCTTACGTGTACCTTTATATGCTATAAGTGCAGCAATTACCAGTATCCACATTAAGCCTGCATTACCAAGTGACGTAAACCAGACTACAATATCGTTTAATACATTATTACGTAAATTATCCTGTACAAAAAAAAGTATATTGGTGTCCAGTTCCATTAAACTCTGCCACATTAATTTTTCCTCCTAAGTAATTTATACAATTTAAAAGCCTGCCTGGTAAAGCAGTTTATTTGGTTAGCCAGGTTAAATGTACACCAATGGCATACACAGGCCTGCCAAAGAATTTCCTATCTGATATATTATCACAACCACCATCACGCCGCAATCTATATTTTTTCTTATATTCCCAGAAATCCAGTTATTACAACACATGCTGCCATTCCAGCAAATGTACAGATTAATGCACCTGCAAGCATCCATTTCATTCCAGTAACAGGTTTATGTTCTTTATCCCCTGTTGCCATAAAATAAACTGATATTGTATAAAAAATTGTTTCTGAACAGCACATAAGAAGTGATGCCATAAAACCTGTACCAGAGTCTGTACCAAAATTCTTATATATATCTGTTAAAAGCCCTGTTGCTGCCGATGATGAAAACATCTTAATTAAGGAAAGTGGTACTAGTTCTGCTGGAAAATGCAAATATTCCATATATGGTGATAAAAATTCCCCAAGGACTTCAAGCACACCAGAAGCCCTTAACAGCCCTATAGCCATCATAAGCCCTATTAAGGTAGGCAGAATATTAAAAACTACCTTAAAACCATCCAATGCACCACGTGTAAAGGCATCAAAGATATCAATTTTATTTAAAAGACCATAACCTATAACATAAAATATCAGGACAGGTATAATTAAATTTGATATAAAAGTTACAATATTCATATTTTCTATGTATCCTTTCTTTTATTAACTGGCTGGAATAAATTTCTAAAACTGCCATGTCTAAATCTCTATCCCCACTTGCTAAACATCTATTTTTTTTATATAATTATTATTGTTTTATCATATAGTGGCGCTTTATGGCCAAGGCATTTTCCCCTTATAAAAGAACTTATGTCTTTACCATCTTATTTATGCTGCTTTATGGTAATTGCGGTTAAATATACAGATACCTGCCGGTTTTTATAAAAAGGAGGAACAATGTATTCAGTATTTATTGCGGATGATGAATTAATTATACGCCAGGGGTTAAAATGTATAATAGACTGGGAGGCCCTGGGATTTGAAATCACAGGTGAAGCAGCCAATGGCTATGATGCCCTCAATTATATTATTACAAATTCTCCTGACCTGGTACTTATAGATATACGTATGCCTAAAATGCCCGGGCTTGAAGCTGTTGAGGCAGCACGCAAAAACGGATTTAAAGGCAAAGTTATAATATTAAGCGGATATACAGATTTTAAATATGCACAGGCTGCCATAAAAAACGGGGTAGATTACTATCTTACAAAACCACTTGAAGAAGATGAGCTTACAGAAACCCTTATAGAAATAAAAAAACAGCTTGGCAAAGAAGAACTAAGCCAGAACACACTCAGCCAGTACAGGGACAGGGCCAAGGGAATGATACTGCTTGACATACTGGCTAATAAAATAGATGTAGATAATATTAATGTTAAAGATATAAACCTTATTGCAGATAAATACCAGGTTGTAATATATGAAAATTACAGCCGTCATTCTACCAGCCTGCAATACCGCTTTTCAGACCTTCTGAAAGTAACCAATGAATCTAACAGTTCATATGATAATATTAAAATAGGTAAAAATGAGGTTATTCTCTTAAAGGGAACTTTTACACTTAATAAATTCCAGGAATTCCTTGAACATTACAGCCGTGAATTAAAACCACAGCAGAACTCACCACTTGACTCCCTTTTTATTGCATATGGGCGGGAAGTAAATTCACTTGAAGATATACATATATCTTACCAGGAAGCATTAAAACTTCTTCAGAGAAGGTTTTTCTGTGAAGATAAGCAGCATACCATAGGCTTTGAACAGCTTCCTAAACCATCCAGCCAGTCTGGTTACTGCCTTTCACCTGATGTCCTTAATGAATACTGTGACCGCCTTTCTGGTTATATACAGGCTTCTAAGCGCAACCAGGTTGCAGAAACCCTTCACGAACTGGAACATAACCTTTATAATTCAGACAGCGGAATTCCACGTATTAAACTGTTCCTTACTGACCTTTACTTATCTATCAAGGAAAAAATATCACACCTTTACCACAGTTCTGATATTGCTTTTCCAGGAAATGCAGAAATTATTGATTATATTAACAGCAGGTATTATTTATATGAAATCATGCTTTACTTTACAGAACAGTTTGATATGATAATACGTACTATCGGAAACCCGTCAAGTGAAGGTGTAATGGATGATATAATACACTATATTGAACATAATTATATGGATAATATAAAACTGGAAACTATTGCACCACTCTTTGGATATAATAGTTCATACCTTGGCAAAATATTTAACAAAAAGGCAGGAGAAGGTTTTAATGTATTTGTTGATAAAGTGCGTATCAGGCACTCTAAAGAATTCCTGCTTAACAGCAATTTAAAAGTGTATGAAATATCAGAAAAAGTTGGATATAAAAACGTTGACTATTTCCATACTAAGTTTAAAAAATATGTAAATATGAGCCCTGCTGAATTCAGGAAAAAGAATAAAAAAGAAGCATAGAAAAAACTAGTTAGTTTTTTAGGGAATTGACAGGCCAGCCATTTAATGATAGACTAATAAGGTATGGTAATGCGGAAATGACGGAACTGGCAGACGTGCAGGATTTAGGTTCCTGTGTTGCAAGACGTGAGGGTTCGAGTCCCTTTTTCCGCATAAAAAGAACCTGTCTTAGACACTTGTATAAGGCAGGTTTTTTGCATGTTATACTATAAGTACATTAGCACATGACAAATCATAAGCCAGGTCGTATACTTTGCCTGTCGTAATGCCTACCACAACCGGACGGAGTACAGAACCTTCATTATTTTTAACTACTTTTGCCTTCTCACCGTTGCTTAGTTCCACTGTTGTATCTACAGGATACAATATTACTGTCTTAAAGAAAACCTTCATGGCTTTTATATCAAGCTCTTCTGTCATAGACATAATCATTTCTATTGCTGTACGCTGCGAAAGTGCCTTTTTATATGGACGTTCTGTTACAAGTGCGTCGTAAACATCAACAACAGAAAGTATTTTTGCAAAGTCAGTTATCTTATCTGCCTTAACCCCTAGAGGATATCCCTTGCCATTCATCTTTTCATGGTGCTGTAATACAGCAAGTGCAATTGCTTTAGAAAAGTTCTCTTTTTCTTTTATTATCTCATACCCAAACACTGTATGGTTCTTCATCACCTTAAATTCTTCATCATCTAACTTTGCAGGCTTATTCAGTATTTCAAGGGGCACTTTAGATTTGCCTATATCATGCAAAAGCCCTGCAACGCCTATATTATAAATATCATCCTGTGAATATCCCATGTTTTTGGCAATAATCATAGACATGGTTGCTACATCAACACTATGTTTAAATGTATATTCATCACTTGTTTTTAATGCATTAATATCTACAGCTATAGCAGCGTTGTCGTTAATTGCTTTATTAAGGTCATTCGTAATCCTTGTAGATGTATTGGCAAAGTTCACATCACTTGTATTATTATACAAATACTGCATACCTGTTGAAACCCTCTGTTTAAGGCTTTCTGAAAGCTTTATTTTAGACGGGTCTTCACACCTTGTCTTATCAATAGTCTTTTGTATTTCTGGCGGAAGAGGCGGTTCTGCGGCTTCTGGTGCAGGGTCTTCCTCACCCTCACTGACATATATGCTGCCAATTCCTAATTTCTGCAATGACTCTATCATATAGCTGTCTAATATTGTCCCCCTGGCTATAAGCGTACGGTCAAGCCTGTCCTTTATATTCTGGTCAATACGCATCCCTTCCTGAAGAGAGCGTGTCCTTACACAATAACGTTTTATCAAATTATTCACCCCAGTCCATCATATGCCTGATATGCCCTGTTATAAGTCCGGCCGCCTTCTGATGTGATTTATATACCGGATGCCAGAACGTCCCCAGTCCATCCTCTTCCTGCTGTAATGGAAGATGCAGGAATGAAATATTCACTTCTGCATATTTCTTTTTAAACAAATCCACTGCTTTACTGGCAGCAGGGCACAAAATCTGGTCCATTATCCCAAGCATACATAGGATTGCTGCATCTGGATGTATGGCGTGCAGGTTTTCAAGGAAATCTAAATACCCGTTGGTAAATTCCTCTGTCCTCTCTGGTATTCCTCTTGTATAGCTTGCATCATTAGTCCCAAGGTTTATAGTAATTATATCTGGCTCAAAACTGCTATGCTCCCATAATTCCCACTTTTCCTGTGGTTCGTTAAAATAGTTTTTGCTGCATCCTGCATCTGTATATTTGTAAAGCATTGGCACAAGCCACGTCTTATCTGGAACAGCGTCTTCTTCTTCACCTACATATGAAGTTATAATACCTTTTCCATTCCATGCAACAATTTCAAAGTCCGCATCCAGTTCCTGTGCCATTATAACAGAATATGCCTTGGCAGGGTTTTCTTCAGATGTTTTTATCTCAAGCCGTTCTACATCCCCTTCCACTCCATAACCGCATGTAATGGAGTCCCCAATAATCTGCATACGGCGTTTCTTCGGGGCAGGAGGTGCAAGAAGCTCCCCGCTGTCTGTCTGTATATAACTGATGCCACATACTGCAAATTCTGGCTCAGTATATTTCATTATAGTAATTTCCACTTCCCTTTTTACAGGGCTGTCATATAATACTATTTCCTGTTCTGTTTCCTTAAGTTCTATCCTTTTATCTGGAACTAATGCATTATCTATGTAAACTGCTATCCATGCATGACATTCCGCTGGAAAACTGTCTGGATTGGAAATAATACCAGCAGACGCTTTCATGCCATTAAACCTGAAAGAAACAGAAGAGGCAGAATACCCAAGAAAACATATGCCATCCCTGAATAATGTCCTGCCTGAAATCTTTACGTTATCCCTTGTTATATTAAATTTCAAAATACCTTCCCCTTTTCTCCTATAAACAATTAAATTAAAAAATTTGTAGTTATCTTATATATATAATACGTTATTTTAAAGACTTTTGCAATAATTTATAATGTGTATATAGTAATTTCCGCTAATACAAAATCTGCACAAGTTTTAATCCCCTTGCTGGTGCTGTAGCCCCTGCCCTGCTTCTGTCACATGATGCAATTATTTTTTCCATATCATCTGGTTCTATTCTTCCCTTGCCAGCCTCAAGTAATGTCCCTGCTATTATCCTTACCATATTGTATAAAAAGCCATTTCCTTTTACACGTATAGTTATAATACTTCCTGTATTAGCTGTATTATATCCACCTTTCTGGTTTCCTATAATACACATACCTGGTTCTTGTATTTTTTCCTCCAGGACTTCAAGGCTGTATATTGTCCTTACTGTTGACTGCACCTGTGCGCCTGATGAACAAAAGCCTGCAAAATCATGTTCACCAATAAATGCTTTACATGCACTGCACATTTTATTTATATCCAGTTTCCCATAATAAAAATATGCTGTATTGCGGTACTGTGGAAGCGGGAATTTCCTGTTTAATATGGTATACTCATATGTTTTACAACATTCACAGTGGCGTGGGTGGAAATCATCTGGCACTTTCTCCGAACTCTGTACTACAATATCAGCAGGAAGCCTTTGGTTAAGTGCATATGAAAATTTCTCCGCTGGTATACGTGACCCAGTGTCAAATACTGCTACATTGCCAAGTGCATGTACACCTGCATCTGTACGGCTTGCTCCTGTAACACAGACCTTTTCCCCTGTAAGATTTGACAATGCCTTATTTAACTCGCCTTCTATAGTTGCCCTGCCTGGCTGTAACTGCCAGCCATGATAATTTGTCCCGTCATATGCAACTGTAAGTTTTATCCGTCCCATAAATTCCTCCTGTTTATATACACTGTTTATATATTGCTTACAGTACCATATGTCCTGCCAGGAACATAAAGTTAAAACGGCAGGTATTTTCCTGCAATTATAATTACTGCAATATAACCAGCCATAACCAGATATGCTGCAATATCCCTTCCTTTATATTCCAGTGGTTTCATTTTTGTCCTGCCGCTGCCTCCATTATAGCACCTTGCATCCATTGCCAGTGCCAGGTCACTTGCCCTCCTTGCAGCAGATACAAATAGTGGTATAATAATTGGCGCCATGCTTTTTATTCTTCTGAATATATTGCCTGACTCAAAATCTGCACCTCTTGCAAGCTGTGCTTTCATAATTTTATCGGTTTCTTCAACAAGGATAGGTATAAAACGCAGCGCTATTGACATCATCATTGCAACTTCATGTACAGGTACTTTTACCCTGTTTAACGGCTTAAGAAGCTTCTCTATAGCATCTGTAAGCTGGTTAGGGGTTGTTGCCAGTGTCATAATTGAAGACCCTATTATAAGGAATACCAGCCTTAATGCCATAAATACTGTTCTTTCTATACCCTCTTCTGTTATAGTTATTATTCCAAACTTTACAAGCACATTGCCGCCAGATGTCCAGAAGAGATTAAGCATAGCCGTAAAAACCAGCATAAACAATATTGGTTTTATCCCTCTTATTACAAATTTAAACGGGACTTTTGATAATTTTATTATACACCAGAAAAAAACTGCTGCAATTATGTAACCACTTAACTGGTTAAAGCAGAAAAGTGATATAATATATGCAAATGTACACACTACTTTAACACGTGGGTCTAATTTATGGATAACTGAGTCTGATGCATAATACTGCCCTATAGTTATGTCACGTATCATAAACTAATATCTCCATTCTTTATAAGGCCTCTTTTGAAAGCCATTTATATATTGCCTCTATGCTTTCTTCTGCTGTTACAGGTTCTCCTTTAATGTCTGCCCCTGCTTCTTTTAGCTGGTGTATTACCTTAGCTGGCTGAGGCACGCCAAGCCCTATCTTTTCTAGTTCTTTTTCAAACTGGAACACCTGGCCTGGCTTCCCATCAAGGACTATTTCACCTTTATTCATGACAAGCATCCTGTCCACATAACCAGCTAAATCCTCCATACTGTGTGATACAAGTATTATTGTAGTATTGCTTTCTTTATGCAGTTTCTTAAGCAGTCCAAGTATTTCATCCCTGCCAGCAGGGTCAAGCCCCGCTGCTGGTTCATCAAGCACAAGGACTTCCGGCTGCATTGCAAGTACCCCGGCAATGGCCACACGTCTTTTCTGTCCTCCCGAAAGCGCAAATGGTGACACATCTAAAAGGCTGTCATCTATCCCAGCCATTTTCAGTGCATTAAATGACCGCAGCTCCACTTCAAGCTGTGGAAGCCCAAGGTTTTTAGGCCCGAACTGCACATCATTAATAACAGTTGTTTCAAAAAGCTGGTGTTCTGGATACTGGAATACAAGCCCTGTCTTGCTTCTAAGCTTCCGCATATTGTATGATTTATCATAAATATTTTGCCCATTATAAAATATTTCACCACTTGTAGCACGTTCAAGTCCGTTTAAAAGCTGTACAAGTGTAGATTTTCCAGAACCTGTATGCCCTGCAAGCCCTAAAAATTCACCATCATTAATTTCTATATTTATATTTTTAAGAGCCTGTTTTTCCTTTCCAGTGCCTTGTCCATATATAAAATTTACATTTTGCAATTTAATTGACATATATTCTCCACTCTGATATAAAAATCCAGTTTAAAAACTATCTGGCAGATATTATAAACCTCTTGCTTTGGTTTTCAATAGTATATCCGTCAGTTCCTCTGTATATAAGATATCCTTTGGTATATTTACGCCTTTTTTGCGGAGGCCGTTGGCAATCTTGGTAACTTCAGGAATTGCCAGCCTGTATCTTGCCAGCTCTTCACTTCTTGCAAATACCTGTCTTGGTGTGCCCTTCATTTTAACCTGTCCTTCAGACATAACATATACAAAATCTGCCCCTGTTACTTCTTCCATATAATGTGTTATAAGTATTATTGTAATACCTTCTTTTTTATTTAATTCTTTAACAGTCTTTATAACAGATTTCCTCCCAGCAGGGTCAAGCATTGCCGTTGGCTCATCAAGTACAATGCATTTAGGTTTCATTGCCATTATCCCTGCTATTGCAATACGCTGTTTCTGTCCACCCGAAAGCTGGTTAGGTGACTCTTTCCTGTATTCATACATCCCAACATTTTTAAGGCTTTCCTCTACACGCCGCCATATTTCCTCTGTTGGCACACCCATATTCTCTGGCCCGAAACCTACATCTTCTTCAACAACATTTGAGATAATCTGGTTATCAGGGTTCTGGAATACCATTCCTGCCGCCTGCCTTATTAATAAATTATTGCCCTGGTCAGATGTGTCCATGCCATTTACATATAAAGTACCTTCTGTTGGTACAAGAAGTGCATTAAGGTGTTTAGCAAATGTTGACTTGCCAGAGCCATTAGCACCAAGCACAGCAATAAAATCCCCTGCTTTTACCTCCATATCAATGCCATCCAGTGCCCTGTTTATTCCAGTTACATTGCCTTCTTCATCACGTCTTGAATACTCATGTACAAGACCCTTTGCATCTATAAATGGTTTCATTATGCAACTCTCCTGCTAAAAATTGTACTATGCAAATACTTATTTATAATGACACCTTTCACACTAATTGTCAACCATATACAGATAACAGGATACATGCGTTTTAGAAATTTCCAGTTATCTCGTGTTGGCAGAGGGACGCAGGGTTTCCAATGTTATACTAAATTATTCCATAACAGGGAACGTCTCTGCAAACCACTACACCAATATAAAACAATGCCATTTAGTTAAGGGGATATGCTGGAATTTAATAATGGTGGGCTGGCAAATCCAAAGTGTCTTCCATGAACAAAGCACGCTTTCGCTTGAACTCGCACGCAATGGTGCATAAAGCCCCCAATGTTCCTGCGGAACATTTAACACGGGGCTTAAGCACCAGCGGCTTCGTACAGCTTGTTCATGGAAGCACATTTGGAATTTGCCAGCTAATCTAATCTTCGGCAATTTTCAAAAACATTTCTGTCAAAACCCTTAACTAAATGCCAATGAGGTTAAAGTGACCCCTTTTACGGAATAATTGATAGCATCTGGCACGCAAAACTTGTCATCGTAAACTTACAGCAAAACACAAAATAAGCAGATAACTGTAAAATGATATCATTATACTTACGCCCATCTAAATAACATATTTCCCTCTGAATAATTTCCATTTATATTATTTATTTTATTTTTTAGTTATATTAATTGCCAGCCAACACGGCAGTGCATAAAATCCCTATATAAAAAATAAACCACTGTTCTTTTTTACACTTAAGATGGAATTTAAACACTGGTGGTGCTAAAGTACAATTGTCATGGAATAATATTAGCTGTAACACCTAAAACCTGCTGTACCCACCAGAAATATAAAAAACATAATATATAAACGGAATAAATAATAACTGGAAATTATTGTGTGATGAAGGTGATTTAGACAGACGGAAGAGCAAGTATGTATTTTTTGTATTGATATCTTTTTAACAAGCACTATTGTACTGTCTAATAAGTGACTAGCAGAATAGTCCCTTCTCCTGCCTTTTTTCAGGTTATCTTATTGTTTTATGTTTTACTGTAAATCTATGGTGACAGGTTTCGTGTGCCAGATGCCATGAATTATTCCATAAAAGGGGCACTTTAACCCCGCCGGCATTTAAGTCCATATGTAACAGAAGAAACGTAAGTTTCTTTTGGGACATATGGGCTTTATGTGCCGCTGCGTGGGTTAAAGTAGCGCAATGTCATTTAGTTAATGGTTTAGGTGAAAAATATTTTATAAATTACCAAAGTGTAAGCTGGCTGGCAAATTCCAAATGTGCTTCCAATGAACAAGCTGTACGAAGCCGCTGGTGCTTAAGCCCCGTGTTAAATGTTCCGCAGGAACATTGGGGGCTTTATGCACCATTGCGTGCGAGTTCAAGCGAAAGCGTGCTTTGTTCATGGAAGACACTTTGGATTTGCCAGCCCATCCAGTAATTATGCTATTTTCAAACAAATTTCCTTAACTTAATGACATTGTATCGTAGCGCAAGCGTGCCCCTGTATGGAATATTCTGGCTCTGGCACAGAAACCGTCCGCCATACGCACCACACAAAAACACCAAACACAAGATAACCTGAAAAAAGCTGCCACATTTTATTGTGACAGCCTGTTAATTATATATATTTTAATTATACAAGTTCAATAAGCACTTCCATTGCAGCGTCTCCCCTGCGTGGCCCAATCTTAATTATACGTGTATAACCACCATTGCCATTACGTTCAGCGTACTTTGGCCCGATTTCATCTAAAACTTTTGAAGCAATATCTACAGTTTTAGTGTTTTTCTTACGGCCTTTAACTTCTTTTGGCACTTCTGTTACTTTATAAAGTGTCTTGCTCATCTGCTTTCTGGCATGAAGCCTTGAAGGCTGGTCTTTCTTGATTTCCTTCTGTACTTCATCATATACAGTAACTCTCTTACCATCTACTACTTCTTTAACTCTCTTGCCATCTTTGTCCTTACGTGGAACTTTAGCAGTTACTGTAACTGTATCATAGTTATTACATTCTTTTATACCTAAAGCAATGATTTTCTCTGCAATTTTGCGGATTTCTTTTGCTTTCGCCTCTGTTGTAATAATCCTGCCATGATACAGAAGATTAGTTACCTGGTTGCGGAGCAATGCTTTTCTCTGGCTGGAAGTTCTTCCAAGTTTTCTATAGCCTGCCATTTGTTTACCTCCTAATTATCGTCACCTAAGTTAAGTGAAAGCCCTAACTCTTTTAGCTTAGCTAATACTTCTTCTAAAGACTTACGTCCAAGATTTCTTACCTTCATCATATCTTCAGATGTCCGGTTGCAAAGTTCTTCAACGGTATTAATGCCTGCCCTCTTAAGACAGTTATATGAACGTACTGACAGCTCAAGTTCATCAATATTCATTTCAAGGACTTTGTCCTTATCATTCTCTTCTTTCTCTGCCATAACAGGAATATTTGAAGTCTTGTCAGAAAGATTGATAAAGGATTTCAAATGGTCACTTAAAACCTTTGCAGCAAGGCTTACCGCATCACTTGGTTCAATAGTGCCATTTGTATATACATCTAATGTCAGCTTATCGTAATCAGTAATCTGCCCAACACGGGTATTCTCAATCTTGATGTTCACTCTCTCTACCGGCGTAAAGATAGAATCAATTGCAATAACATTAAGTGGCAAATCTTCTCTTTTATTCTTCTCTGAACTGATATAACCACGGTTATTTACAATTGTCATCTCGATATAAAGCTTGCAATCAGGCCCGCCGCTTAATGTAGCAATAACCTGGTCTGGATTCATTATTTCAATATCAGAATCCACCTGGATATCCGCTGCAGTAACTACACCCTCACCAGATGCCTCTACATAAGCAGTCTTAACCTCATCAAACTCACTATTGTTCTTAATAGCGAGGCTTTTAATATTCATTATAATCTCTGTTACATCTTCCTTAACACCAGGAATTGCAGCAAATTCATGAACTACACCATCAATCTTAATATGACTGACAGCCGTACCCGGTAATGATGAAAGCATAATTCTTCTAAGAGAATTACCCAAAGTCGTACCATATCCTCTTTCAAGAGGTTCTACAATAAAACGTCCATATCTCTTATCTTCTGAAATCTCAGCAATCTCAATATTTGGTTCTTTAAAATCAAGCACTCCAAGTACCTCCTTTTGGGTGTTATGCTTACATACTCACAGATTAATATTACTTAGAATATAACTCGACGATAAGCACTTCATTAACAGGAACATCAATCTGTTCTCTTGTTGGGACTTCTTTAACAACACCTGAAAGGTTTTCATGGTCAGCCTCAAGCCATTCAGGAACTATCCTTCCGTCTGTAACTTCAAGAATATCTTTATATCTCTGTTTACCTTTATGCTTTTCCTTGATTTCAATAACATCACCTGGCTTAACCTGGTATGAAGGGATAGTAACACACTTGCCATTTACAAGTACATGCTTATGTCCTACAACCTGTCTTGCCTCTTTCCTTGTACGTCCATAACCCATTCTGTAAATAACATTGTCAAGCCTGAGTTCAAGAAGAATCATAAGGTTTTCACCAGTTGTACCATATTTTAACTTCTGCGCTTTAGCAAAATTATTTCTGAAAGGTTTTTCAAGTACACCATATATAAATTTAGCTTTCTGCTTTTCTTTTAACTGAAGTCCATACTCACTCTGTTTCCTGCCAGCCCTGGCATTTCTGTTAGACTTCTTATCTATTCCCATAAATACAGGGTCAATTCCAAGACTTCTGCACCTTTTGAGCACTGGCGTCATATCTCTTGCCATGTCTATTCCTCCTATTTAATATCCAATCAATTATTATAAAACAAGCCCATTACTGCCTATGGTAGTAAAAATGCTGTTCTGGCATTTTCCTAAATCTGGAATATAATACTTTCCAGATTATATTCCTGGCAGCCTGGTGGTAATTCCAATACTACACACGGCGGCGCTTTGGTGGCCTGCATCCGTTATGTGGCACAGGAGTTACGTCCCTTATGCTTGTAACATCAATTCCACATGCCTGTAATGCACGTATTGCTGCTTCACGTCCTGAACCTGGTCCCTTAACCATAACATCTACAGAAGACAGTCCATGAGGAAGTGCTGCTTTAGCTGCTGTTTCTGCTGCCATCTGTGCTGCATATGGTGTTGACTTCTTAGAGCCCCTGAAGCCTAACCCGCCTGCACTTGCCCAGGAAATTGCATTTCCTTCAGCATCTGTAAGCGTAACGATTGTATTATTAAAGGAAGACTGGATGTGTGCCTGTCCATGTCCGACATTTCTTTTGACACGCTTTTTGCTTACCTTTTTTGTAACCTGTTTAGCCATTGTCAAACCCTCCTAGTTAGATTTGTACATATTATATCTTAATTATTTCTTCTTATTTGCGACAGTACGCTTTGGTCCTTTACGGGTTCTTGCATTTGTCTTAGTCTTCTGTCCACGCACTGGAAGACCTTTCCTGTGACGGATACCCCTGTAGCATCCGATTTCCTGTAATCTCTTAATGTTTAATGCAATTTCCCTGCGCAAATCACCTTCAACTGTCTGTGTAGCGTCAATGACGTCACGGATACGTGAAACCTCTTCATCTGTAAGGTCTTTTACACGTGTGTCAGGATTGACTTTAGCTTCTGCTAAAATACGGTTGGAACTGGCCCTGCCAATGCCATAAATATAGGTAAGCCCGATTTCAACACGCTTTTCTCTTGGTAAATCTACACCACTAATACGTGCCATGTATACTTTACACCTCCGTTATTTTCTATAAATTAATAAGTTAAATAAATGATTACAGTGCCGCTGCACTGCCAGCCGCTTTAAATTGTAACCTTACAGCATAGACTAGTTATATGGCTGCCTGCGAAATGACAGCCGGTATATGCCGCAGTCATCAATCTGCCGTTGGTAAGGCCAGCCCGGAATGAAATGACACACCCTGGTGCTGAAATGGTTAATCACTCCATTTACAATATCATAGTACACTTAAGTACCATAACGAACAGAAAGCAAGATTTATCTTAATAACAGAAAAACCAAAGAACTAAGCTTTGGCTTCCGTTGTCTAATTAGCCCTGTCTCTGTTTGTGTCTGGGATTTTCACAGATAACTCTGATTCTTCCCTTTCTTTTGATGACCTTACATTTCTCGCAAATTGGTTTTACTGAAGATCTAACTTTCACAGCAATAACCCCCTTTCATAAAGTCCATTTGCTAGTTTATCATAATCTTCCAGTTGTTGCAAGTCCTTTTTTAATTTTTAGCAGCAGAAAAACTGCATAAAAAAGGCAGATTTAAAAGAATGATACCTCCAAAACCAGCTTTAATATAATTATAATACATAAGTTTCCGGCAAAATATATAAACTTGTCCAGGATATGCCCTGTAAAATTATTAAAATATTACATATAGTTCTGCAATATTTTCCATTAATCTATATTATTACAGGAAAATATTACAAAATTTCTTGCAAAACCGTTGTAATTATAGTATAGTAAAGAGTGTGTTATGTATTCTTGCAATAGTTTTTAATGATTATGTTTTAAAT
>CAJTRU010000007.1:23805-68533 GCA_910579085.1 uncultured Lachnospiraceae bacterium
TAATTTATATATAATAAATACATACTACATAATATTTCCAAAATGGTAACATATATAAAAATGTTATATATAATAGAGAATATGCAGTATTCAAAATGGAACCATAATGAGGAGGAACAGTAATGGTAAATCAACTGGTATGGGAAGACAGGTTTAATATTGGTGTAGACTTTATTGACAACGAACATATGAAACTTTTTAAAATAATGAATAAGCTTTTTACATTCAGTGAAAATAAAAACAAAAGTTCGTGGGTCTGCCAAGAGGGAATAAAGTATTTTAAAGACCATGCATTAAAACATTTTGCAGAGGAAGAAGCATATATGGCATCCATTTCTTATAAAGAACTAGAAACCCACAAGCGGCTGCATGAAGATTTCAGGCTGCATATTCTTCCTGCACATGAAAAAGAACTGGAACAAAGCCAGTACTCTGAAGATGCAATAAACCATTTCTTAGGAGTATGCGCTGGATGGCTGATTAGCCACACGCTGACAGAAGACCATGCAATAGCAGGCAATGAAATTACCAAATGGTCAAACCTTCCGCCAAAAGAAGAGCTTGCTGCCACAAGGCAAGTAATACTGGAGCTTTTATATGATTTGTTCCTTCTTGAAGCACAAGTAGTCAGTGAAACTTACAGTGGTGAAAAGTTTGGATGCGGGATTTATTACCAGCTTGTATATTCTACTGGAAAAGGTGAACAGCAGGAAATCATCCTGGTTTTTGAAGAAAAACTTTTAATTGATACTGTTGGCAAGCTTATGGGAAGCCAGCCTGGCAAAATGGATGTTATGCTTATGAATGCTGCCAGGTTTGTAGCAAAACAATTTGTAGAATGTATAAAACAGCATTTTCCGTCTACGGACACTTATACAATAAAAAGTGAAAACCTGCTGTCATATGAACAATTCCAGAAAGTGTTTAAAAGGCAAGTACCAAAATACAGCTTGCTGTTTAATACTGGTGCAGGTTATTTCGCATATTGTGCAATGACGCCACATGCAATAAAAAGAACAAGCAGAACCTCTATTAAAACAGAAAATGCAATGACAGAAGTTAAAGAATACCTTGATAAAACTAAAAAAGAAAACAGCAGCGGCAAAAAGAAACTGCTTATTGTTGATGACTCTGAAACAATACTCCAGTTTATGAAAAAACTGCTGCAAAAGGATTACCAGGTTGCCATTGCTAATTCAGGGGTATCTGCAATAAGGTGCATAACATTGGAACGCCCCGACCTTGTACTGTTAGACCATGATATGCCGGTCTGCGATGGTGCACAGGTGCTACAAATGATACGTTCTGAAACTGCATTTGGGGATGTCCCGGTTATGTTCCTTACAGGAAGGGCTGATGCCAATACTGTAAGTAAAATAATACCTATGAAACCTGAAGGCTATATGTTAAAAACATTGAAACCAGCAGATATTAAAAAGACAATTGATAACTATTTTAAAAGACAGAAATAAAAACAGGCCAGAATAATGCATATAGCGGGGAAATCCTTAATTCTGATGGATTTCCCCGCCTTTTAAATAATAATATTAAAGTTTATGATACAACACATACCTTTTTTATATTATAAATTCTAAATAACTCTGCCATATCCTGGTTTATAACCTCCCCACATACAGCTACCGGCACAGCAGGCGGGCACGACACTGTTTCCGCTGCACATATGCGCCCCAGCGACTCCCTGGCATCTATTAACACTGATGGCGAAAATACTGCTTCACGTATTGTCATCTCCCGTTGTGGAGGTTTTAATGAAAACCCTGGTATTGCAAGCCTGTTCTTTTTATTATGTATTAAAAATGTACTGCCTGCCCATTCTTTAATTCTCGTAAAATCTTCTTTTGTATTTTCTGGTGTTACCATTAGTACAACATAGCCTGCATCTGCATATTCACACTCAATTCCATATTCCCTCATTGCAGCACATGTTTCTGTGCCTGTATACCCTGCACATGCTGTATTTATAACTATTTTTAAAGGTTCTGTATCCATTACGCATATGCCTTTGCCCTTTAAATCCTCTTTAATACTATTTACAGCATTTACACAGGCACTAAGCCTTTCCCTGTAATTTTCTGTAAGGTACTGGTTACATAAATCAAGTGACTGCATCACAAGATATGACGGGCTTGTTGAACCAAACAGCGCAAGGGCACGCCTTGCAGTTTCCAGATACCTTTCCAGATACCTTCCAGATATATGCAGGTATGCGCCCCCTGTAAGTACAGGAAGTGTTTTATGGGCAGAATCACAGCATATTGCAGCACCTAGTTTTATTGGATGCCTGCTCTCTTCTAAAAATGCAAGATATGCACCATGTGCATTATCAACAACAAGAGGCAGTGAATACCTTTCACAAATACCAGCAATTCCTTCTATGTCCGCAATATCCCCAAGATACCCTGGTGATGTAATATAGACTGCTACAGGATTGCCTGTCCCCTCTTTCTTTTTATATTCCAGTATATTTTCTATATCCTTTGGCGTTACCATGCTTTCACATATACTGCCAGACCTGTTATTAATAATAAACTCTGTCTCCATGCCAAGAAGCGCACATGCATCAACCATTGAACGGTGTACATTCCTTGCTGCCAGTATATATTCATTTCCCTTGCTGCCATGCTTCCTTGCGTCTTCAAGGACTGCCATAAGCATTGCCTTAATGCAGAGTGAAGAGCCTTCTGTAGAATAAAGTGTACTGCCTGTACAAAAAAGGTGTGATGCATTATACTGGCTTTCTGCAATAATGCCACCAGCCATGCTTAATACATCAGCACCTTCTATTTCCGTTATATCACGGCATTCACACCCCAGAAAAGGCTGGCCCTTATGTCCTGGCATATGGAAGCGGGACATTCCAGAAGACATATAACCTGTCACAAAATCATATACCGGGGTTTCCATGTCCTAGCCCTCCATGCCTGTTTCTTTAACAGCTTTTTTGCCAATAACAGAACCCATCTGTACAACTGTTTCAAAGCCGTACCTGCTGTTATCCAGTATTTCTTTATCTATTACTGCTTTGTCCTTTGCAAAAGCAAGTATAACTGTAGAACCGCCATATTCAAACCTGCCTTTTTCCTGTCCACGTATGGCATGTGTTTCATCATTATAGTTACAAATCCTGCCCACAAGCATTGCGCCAACTTCCATCATAAGGACTTTGCCAAAATTTTTACTGTAAAGTATTGAAAACTCCCTTGAATTTTCCTTATAAACAGGATATTTGCCACATGCTACTGGATTAACTGTATGCAGCACACCAGGTATTTTATAATTCTTTTTCTGCTTTCCTTCATCAATATACGCATACCTGTGGTAATCATCCACACAAAGCCTGAATATACAGAGAGTGCCTCCTTTATAATACTGTGCCAGTTTATGGCTCTTTAACAGGCTCTCCATATTATAATATGTGCCCTTTACCATAAAAGTGGAATTTTCCCCAATTTTATAAACACCCAGTTTAGCATCACAAGGGGAACATAAATCTTCTTCTTTTACAGAAAAATCCCTTCTGCCTTTTTTAATTTTGCGTGTAAAAAATTCATTAAAACTGCTATACCTGCATTTCTCATATTCTTCCATATTTATATTATTACATCGGATAAATGGCTGGATTAATGGCACTGAAAAACGTGAATCCATAAAATGTCCTGCTGCTTTTGATATACATGGGTTTACAAGAACCTTTAACAAAAGACTGCCAGGTTTTGTCTGGTATAAAAAACGCAGGACGCTGTCCTGTATGCCTTTATTATTAGCATGGACGCGTTTTCTTTTATCTCCCAGATTAACGCACCTCCCTTATACTTAATACTTATATATACCACCTTATACCCCTGTTACAACGGGTATATAAGCACACCAAATAATTTCTTGATTACTGGCCAGAGTGGCATTTCTGGAAACCTGAGTTTTGGAATTTTATAACTTGAAAATATTATTATAATAAGGACTGCTGCTGCAACTACTGCTACAAGCAGGAACAGCATAACATTGTTTGGCTTCTTCAGCTTAAAGTCAACAATAAATAAAGTCCCTACAATAAACAGTACAAAATGTAACACTACTATAAACGCAAATTCTGGTATAAATGACTGTAGTAAAAATACTATTGGAAGTATAACCGCCATTGAAGTAATAGGCAGTCCGTGGTAATATTTATTAGCTCCATCTTCCTCCGCCTGCCTCCTTGTTTCAAGCACATTAAAAAATGCAAGCCTGATTACTGAACATACACAGTAATATCCTGTAAGCATTGAGCCAAGCGGGCCTCTCACCCCTATAAGGAAACAAATCATTGCTGGAAATATGCCAAAACAGAGTACATCACACAATGAATCAATCTGTATACCAAAAAGTTTCTCATCATCCGTCCTGTCCTTTTTGCTCCTGGCAATTTTGCCATCAAACATATCACACAGCCCAGAAAGTGCAAGACACAAAATAGCAGTACGGAACCTTCCTCCAAAAGCCTGTATCATGCCAAATACGGATATAAGCAGGCTGATATATGTAAGAATTACTGTATAATTATAAAATCCAATCATCTTATTGTATTCCTTTTCTGTATATTATTTAAGCGGATATTCCAGTCCGCAAACGCATATATATGTTACACTATACCAGTAACCAGGCTGTCTTGTCCAGCGCCAAATATATCTATATCCCTCATTGCTGCTTTGCTTAAAATCACTGCCACACTGCTTAAGAAGCAGCAGTTTAAAGGGCCGGCTTAATAAGTTTAAAATATGCAATAACTGACATGACAGCACTTATAAAAAGCTGCGTATAATAACTTATACCCCTGCTGGCAATCATTACTGGAAGTACAAGGTTTCCTCCACATAAAGGGGTAAATATCTCTTTAAAAAGCTTCTCTGTAATTCCCATCCCGCCTGGAAGCGGAAGCATATCAACAGCAACTGAAATCATTGCCTGCAGCCCTGTTATTGTAAAAAAGCCTGCATCTGCTGTATTAAATGAAACACACACAATATATGTTACAGCAAATAAAATTATACGCTGGAATGTTGTTATACAGAATACATTCCATATTACAAGCTTATGTGATGCAAAATAGCTTGCACTGTCCTTGTATCTTTCCATTGCCAGGACAAGCCTGTCCATATATTTCTGGCTGTTCCTTAACTTAAATACCCTGCCTGCTGCCCTTATTATAAAAGCGGCCGTATTTTCAGCAAATACAGGGTTAAATACAAATATAAACATTACAGCTATACATATTACATTTAATAACATTCCAAGCACACACCATCCAGTTACAGGTTTAATGTAAAGCATAACCCCTGCTGGGCGGAATATAAATACAAGTGCACCAATAGCTACAAGTACAAGTTTATAGGTAATTGTTACTATAACAAGAACCATAGTTGACACCGTAAGCGGCAGCCCGTCTTTTTTCATAAAATAAAGCTGTGCTGGCTGCCCGCCTGTAGCAGATGGCGTAACAAGACAGAAGAAAAATCCTATAAACGAATATAAACAGCAGTGTGAAAACAGTACATTTTCCCCAAGCCCTTTAAGCATATAGTATATAACAGCCGATTCACATTCAATGAAAACTACCACAAACAGTACACCTGCAAACCAGTATTTTATATCTGCATTTTTCATATATCCAATAATAGAAGAAAGGTCTTCATTATGGAATACAGAATATATTGTTATTATAAATACTACAGCCAAAAATAAGGCATTAAAAATATTCCTGTTCTTCTTCCCTGTCATAAATAATATCCCCAAAAACTTTTGAATTTAATTTGTCAAAAATTTTACTGGTTTTTTTATATAAATTTGTGCGCCTTCCTATACAAAAACAGATTTCTGCAATAAGTACCCCTGCAATTACATCAACTATATAGTGCTGTTTTGTAAATTGTGTAGATATAAAAACCAATATAGCAAATATACACGAAAATCCCCTGTACCACAATGGTATATTCTGCCTTCCCCTTATGCCTATGTAACAGAACCAGCTTACAAGACAGTGTATTGACGGAAAAAGGTTTGTTGCAGGGTCTGCCATATAAATAAATTTCATAATATTGTCTGCAAATCCATTACCTGTAACTTCAGGCCTTATATTAGTAGTTGGCATAATTATAAAAAATACCATACATACCATTCTTGACAGATAATCTGCCGTTGCAAATTTAAACCATTCATCACGCCCTTCGCGTGTAATCATTACATAATTAACTGCCCAGAATAAAAAGCATACAACATAAATTAATACCCATCCTGGGACAAATGGTACACTGTAATCAAATGAAGTTGATAAATCATAGTGTTTTGAATTTTTCATTAAAATCTGTGTACCAGTATATATTAAAGAGTTAAAAACAAAGCAGAATATAACAGAAAAAAACGCATATCTTGGAACTACCTTTCCAATATATGCCTCATACCAATGTACTAACCTGTTATGCATAAAACTAATCCTCCGGTGGGAATATGTTTAGTCTTTAAAGTGCAGGCTGTACAACAGGAACTATTATCCCTGCCATAACAGGCTGCACATCCTTCCATAGATTATATTAACACAACAGGCATATATGCCACAAGCCCTTTAGGCATTTTGTAATGAAACCTTAATCTTTATTAAGGTATTATTACACCTGTTTTCTAATCTTTCTCTTCTTTATCCTCCTGTTTTCCTTTATCCTTATATACAACTTTATATATTAATGTATACGCATATAAAAATATTGGGACAATAATTGTTGCTGCAAGGCTTCCCAAAAACAGCGAATGTGTATTTGGTGTTGCTAACATTGCAGATATAAATGTAAGAAGATACATACCAAGCAGAAGCACCACTCCTGCTGCTGCAAATATTTTTTTAAGCTTTGCCATATAAACACCATGCCTTTCTTACACTTCCTGTGTGTGTATATACCTGAAATATTCTTGTATAGTTTTCTCATAACCATTATCTGAAGGTATGTAAAACCTCATGCCCTCGATATTGTCTGGAAGGTACTGCTGTTTTACATAGTGCTTTGGATAATTATGTGCATATTTATAGCCAGTTCCATGTCCAAGTTCTTTTGCTCCTTTATAATGTGAATCCATAAGGTGTGGCGGGACTGCACCTGCTTTTTCATTTTTAACAGTTTCCATTGCTTTGCCTATCGCATTTACCGCTGAATTACTTTTAGGTGCGCTTGCAACATATGAAACAGCCTGTGCGAGTATTATCTGGCTTTCTGGCATACCAATCCTCTCAACAGCCTGTGCTGCACTAACTGCAACTACCAGTGCCTGCGGGTCTGCATTTGATACATCCTCTGCCGCACAAATCATTATCCTTCTTGCAATAAACCGCACATCTTCCCCAGCATACAGCATCCTTGCAAGATAATAAATAGCGGCGTCAGGGTCTGAACCTCTCATGCTTTTTATAAATGCAGAAACAACATCGTAGTGGTTATCCCCGTTTTTATCGTATCTTACAACCCTTTTCTGTATACATTCTGATGCAACATCCAGAGTAATATGTATTATTCCATCATCACTGCGGGGAGTCGTAAGAATTGCAAGTTCAACAGCATTAAGCGCAAGCCTTGCATCTCCACCAGAAACATCAGCCAGGAAATCCAGTGCATCATTGTCAATTGCTGCTTTATATGTCCCCATGCCCTTATTGCAGTCATTGGCTGCACGCAATAATAAAGTCTTTATATTATCATCAGACAATGGTTTTAACTCAAATAGTATTGAACGTGAAACAAGTGCACTGTTTACTTCAAAATATGGGTTTTCAGTAGTTGCGCCTATTAAAATTATTGTGCCATCTTCAACAAATGGCAGAAGATAATCCTGCTGCCCCTTGTTAAACCTGTGTATTTCGTCCACAAATAAAATGGTTCTCCTGCCATACATGCCTGCATTGTCCTTAGCTTTCTGTATAACCTCTTCCATATCCTTTTTACCAGCAGATGTGGCATTAATCTGTGTAAATACAGCACTTGTTGTGTTAGCGATAACCTTAGCCAGTGTTGTCTTTCCAGTACCAGGCGGCCCATAAAATATAACAGAACCCAGCTTGTCTGCCTTAATTGCCCTGTATAAAAGCTTATCCTTTCCAGCAATATGTTCCTGCCCCACAACTTCATCAAGCGACTGTGGACGCAGCCTTGACGCAAGTGGTGACTCCTTCTCTTTGTCCATATCCCTCATATAATCAAATAAATCCATTAAAATCCCCCATACTGAATTTCCATGTACACTTACAGTGAATAATACCCAATCCACACTAAAAAACCAGCCTTACTGCCATTTCAAGGCATTTTAAAAGACTTGCCTGTTAAAAATTAAAATATAACTGGTTTCTGGTCTATAACTGCAAAATATATGTCATCATCTGCATTAATTTTTACCTGCCCTGATGTTGCTTCTGTAACCTTTTTAAGAAACTGCCCTGTATCATTTAAAGAAACAGCAAGTTCCATTTCTGTTTTATCACTATACCTTGTATCAATAACAGCAAGTCCCATCTGCGAAACAATATATTGTATCTTACCTATGCCATCATAGCCAGTTTCAAGTATAACCCTTTTTCCAGCTTCTTTTGTTATAATCCTGCTTCCAGCAAGCCCGGCCTTAGCAGCGCCAGAATAAGCCCTAACAAGCCCTCCTGTGCCAAGCAGCGTCCCTCCAAAATACCTCGTGACAATTACCAGCACATTGCACACGCCTGCACCAGAAACCACTTCTAAAATTGGTTTGCCAGCAGTTCCTGACGGCTCACCATCATCACTGCATTTGCTTATACCAGGATTTTCCCCAATAATATAGGCATAACAGTTATGCCTGGCATCCCAGTATTTCTTTTTAGTCTCTCCAATTATCCTGCTGGCATCTTCCTCGCTCTCTACAGGAAAAACATTAGCAATAAACCGTGATTTTTTCTCAACAATTTCACCGCTTCCGCCACTATATACAATTTTATACCCCGCCATTATTCCCTCCGGTCTTTATGGTTTCTTATTTTTACCTTCCTGCCTTCCATATGTATCTGGTGTATCTGTGCCGCAACTGTAATAACCGCACTAACTATAAGTATTACATAAAAACTTGCACCCCTGCTAAGAAGCATTGCGGACACTGCTGTGCTTTTTCCCATTACTGGCGCAAAAAGCTTTACAAAAAATCCCTCATTCACACCAACACCACCTGGAAATGGCAGTATATCTATACATACTGATACAAAACTTTGTAATACAATAATCTCAAGGCATGTATATCCGCTACATCCAAGTGCCCTGTATACAAACCATGTTACTGCAAAATACGAAACCCTTTGTATAATTGTTGTAAATAAAACTATAACAGCCGTTTTCATATGTGAAAGCATATACTTTGCACCTTCATTATATGATGCCAGAAGCTTGTCAAGTTTCTTCTCTATCTTTTCCTTACGCTTAACAATATGCAGCTTATGGAGAAGCCATGTTGCAAAAAATGCAATATTCCTCGCACCATTCTTTGAAAATACAACTATAGAATAAAGGATTATTGAAACTACATTCACAATAATCCCAATAACAAAAAGCCACATGTATTTCCCAATATACTGCCTTGCAAAACCGTTCATAAATATAAATACAAGCCCCTCAACTATTATAAGGGCAATTTTATATATTACCGTCCAGAATAAAAGGGTAACAGAAGAAGCCCCCATATTTATCCCGTCATTATTCATATAAAGTACCTGCATAGGTTGTCCGCCAGTAGCAGAAGGTGTAATGGCATTAAAGAAAAACCCTATAAAAGAATACTTTACACATTTAAGTATATTAGTCCTGCATCCCAGCGAAACAAGAATAATCTGTATGGAAACACCCTCCATTATAACATACATAAGCCCTGCTGCTGCCGCCCAGAGCATAAATACAATACTTGCCCCCTTTAATGCATCCAGTATCTCCCCAATATCCTCTTCTTTCAAAATAACATAAAATACAAGCCCAAGCAGTACAACCATAAAAATAATGTTTAAATAATACTTTTTTTTCTGCATATACTCCCGCCTTATTTATTATTTATTCTTTATTATCCATAAAAACCTTACTAACCGAAGGAAACATATTTACACTTCTTTTTAAAATTCCATTAACATATGCAATAAATATCCCATAATTTACAATAGGCACTCCCTGCCCAGAAGCACACAATATCCTGTGTTTCATTACTCTTTCAGTAAGGGTACAGCCTCCACAGTGTATTATAAGTGCATATCCAGACAAATCCTGCGGAAAATCTGACCCGCTGCATGTTTCTATAACAAGTTCTTTGCCTGAACATTCCTTAAGCCACCTTGGTATCTTCACCGTCCCAATATCCTCACACTGGCGTCTGTGCGTGCAGCCTTCTGCTATAAGGACTTTATCACCATCTTTAAGGTTATCCACAGCAGCAGCACCCTCTGCCAGTTTCTTTAAATTGCCCTTATGCCTTGCAAAAAGAATTGAAAATGATGTAAGTGGTATATCATCTGGTACTAATGCAGCAACCTCCTTAAATGCCTGTGAGTCAGTTATAACAATTTTAACACTGTCCCCAAGCCTCTCTAATACCCCTTTAAGCCCTGGCACTTGTGTAACAACAGCCACAGCGCCATTATCAAGCAAATCCCTGATTACCTGCTGTTGTGGCATAATAAGCCTTCCCTTCGGTGCAGAAGAGTCAATGGGAGTTACAAGGACTGCAATATCATTTTCACTGGCAAGGTCTCCTGTAATATCAAGCTTTGCAGAAGGTTCTGGCACTAATAAAGCAATTGCGTCCTTCAATTCCTCAATACCAGTTTTTTCCATTGTGCTTATAAGTTTAACAGGAATACCAGGGTTTTTAGAAGCAATAATCCCACGTATCTCTTCTGTCTTTTCAAAGTCAAGGCGGTCAGTCTGGTTAAGTACAATTATATATGGCAGCTTCTTCTCTTCAATAAGTGATACAAGCTGTTCCTCATCTGGGGCCATGCCATACCTGCTGTTTAAATCACGGCATGTAAGGGAAGATATATCTGCAACAACCAGCGCAATATCTGTCTTATCCAGAACCTTAAGGGTCTTCCCAACCCTTTTCGCACCAAGTTCCCCATAATCGTCAAGCCCTGGTGTATCTGTAAGCAGACACGCTCCAAGTGGAAGAATTTCCATAGCCTTTGAAACCGGGTCAGTAGTAGTGCCCTTAACATCAGAAACAATAGCAATGTCCTGTCCTGTAATTGCGTTAATAACACTTGACTTGCCAGCATTTCTTCTTCCCAGAATTGCGATATGTATTCTGTCACCCTGTAATGTGCTGTTTAATTCCATATAAAATCCCCTCCCTTTTTTGGTTTATTTTGTGATTTATATTTTATAGATTATGGCTATTATTGTTTTATTCGGTTTATTGAGCCTGGCAATTTCAAAGTGGTTTTATGGAAAGCACGCCCCTACAAACCGCTTGGATGAAGCACGCAATGGATGCATAAAGCCCTTAATGTTCCTACGGAACATTTTAAGACAGGGCTTAAGCACCAGCGGCTTCAAACAGCTTCCCATTAAAACCACATTTGAAAAATTGCCAGGAAATATACTCTCTGGATAAAACAAAAAAACATGCCACTACATACAAAAACTAACATACACAGCAAAAATAAACAAAAAATACAGTTAAATTTAAACATATAATAAACCCAAAAAAACAGGGCAGACAGAATTTGGTGGCAGATATATTCAGACGCACGCAAGAGCACAAAAAGGATTTACATACCAAAATGTATTCTCTACCTGGACTTTAGCCTGAATATTATTTTTCCCCTAGTAATTTTAAAGATTGTTTATTGCCAAAAACAGCATTTTTCCAATGTTTAAATATAATATTTACCATGAACGGGCACTACAGCACCGTTGCGTGGGCTGTAGTAACACAATGTTATTTAGTTAAGAGTTTATATAGAAAATATTTTTATAAATTGCCAAAGAGCAGACTGGCTGGCAAATTCCAAATGTGCTTCCATGAAAAAGCTGTACGAAGCCGCTGGTGCTTAAGCCCTGTCTTAAAATGTTCCGTAGGAACATTAAGGGCTTTATGCATCCATTGCGTGCGATGTCCAAGCGGAAGCGTGCTGTTCATGGAACTCTTTGGATTTGCCAGCTTCAGTAATTATACTATTTTTAAACAAATCCCATTAACTTAATGACATTGTGTCGTAGCGGAAGCGTGCCCTGAATGGAAAATATTATATTTAAACACTGGAATTTGCGTACGTTATGAATACACAATCTTTAAAATTTCCTCCACCCTTTTTTGCATTGTATGTTCTTTCTGCACTAGCAGATTGCCCTCCTTTGCAATTTCTTCCCTTTCTTCTTTATGTTCCAGGTAATAATCTATCTTATCCATCATATCACTATGTGAGTCATACCATACAAGATGTTTTCCCTGTTCAAAGAATTCTGGCAGTTCTGCCTGGAAGTTTGTAAGCACAAACCCGCCTGCTGCCAGTATATCCCATATTCTTAATGGAATTCCTGTTTTAATGTTCCTAAGTGTTATGTTTAAATTAATTTCTGACTGCCGAAATACATGTGGCATTTCATATATATAATCTACTTTGCCCATATTTTGTATGAATGGCATGTCTTCTGTGCTGCTTCCTGTATATATCCTGGTATTTTTAAATTTTCTTGATACCATGTTTAATATTTTCCTGCGTTCCAGTGAAGCAAGTTTCATTCCAAGTGTTGTATTTGCTACTATAAGAGAAGGTGTACCTATAAATTCATCACCTGATATATTTACTGCGCCTCCTTCAAGCTGTTCTTCTATATCAGAAACCATTCTTTCAAGGAAATTGTCGCCATATGTTTCCATCTGGACATTTATAAGCGCATCAAAATATCCACGTATATAAGGAGGCATATTAACCATTTCATCATAACGGTTCTTTTCGTAAAGGCTTCCAACAAATGAAATATCTGCATGGTAATCCTTCACAGGTGTCATGCTTAAAATATAATTATTCCTGGCAATATCAGCAGCAAGGGGCATATACCATATGTTTTTAACTCCCCTTGTCTTAAATTCACAGTAAACATGCATGTCAAACACAAATATATAGTTACATGGCAGGAAAACTGATTTTGTATAAAGTGTAAGCATAGGACTGTCACATGTCCATGCAATATATTTACAGCCTGTCCTGTTACATGATTTAGCTATTACTGGAAAATAATTTATTGATATTACAGCATCATAATTATGGCATTTAAGGTAAGCATCCAGTTTCCCTTCAAATTCTGCGTCTTCTTCTGGATTATCTATTTCACATGTAAATGTATCTGTTTCATGCCCAAGGTTTATCAATGCATCCTCAAATGCCGCCTGGTTATATGCCTGCCATCTGTATATTAAAAATTTCATTATACTATTCCCTGGTCTGTCCGCTGCCATTTATAAGATATTTGAATGTTGTAAGTTCACTAAGCCCCATAGGCCCTCTTGCATGAAGCCTCTGTGTGGAAATGCCTATTTCTGCACCAAGGCCAAATTCATTGCCATCTGTAAACCTTGTAGAACAGTTTACATATACACATGCAGAGTCAACCTCTTTCTGGAATTTTTCTGCATTTGAAATATTTTGTGTAATAATACATTCTGAATGGCCCGTAGAATATTTTGCAATATGTGCAATTGCCTCTTCTATATTTTCCACTACTTTTATTGCAAATATATAATCATTATATTCTGTTGCATAATCCTCTTCAGTTGCAGGTTTCACACTGTCCCCAAGAATACGCACTGTTTCACTGCATCCCCTTAATTCAACATTGTGCTTGTCAAGCCTTTCCTTAAGCAGCGGAAGGAATGTTTCTGCAATCCCTTTGTGCACAAGGCATGTTTCAAGCGCATTGCACACGCTTGGCCTCTGTGTTTTGCCATTATCAGTAATATTAACAGCCATATCCAGGTCTAAAGTATTGTCTATGTAAATATGGCAGTTGCCACTACCTGTTTCAATAACAGGAACTGTTGCATTATTTACAACAGCATTAATAAGCCCCTTGCCTCCACGTGGTATAAGTACATCTATATAACCATTTGCTTTCATCATTGCAGAAGCTGTTTCTCTTGAAGTATCACATACAAGCTGTACTATATCCATTGGGAAACCACATTCTGCTACTGATTCACGCATAATATCCATAAGCACTTTATTTGAATTAATCGCTTCCCTGCCTCCACGCAGTATTACAGCATTTCCGCTTTTTATGCAAAGGGTTGCTGCATCAACTGTTACATTTGGCCTGGACTCATATATGATTCCAATTACACCCATAGGCACTCTTGTCTTTGTAATTTTCATTCCATTTGGCCGCACACTGCCCTCAATTACTTCCCCGGCCGGGTCTTTTAAAGCTATAAGTTCCATACATGCATATGCCATATCTTTAATACGCCCTTCTGTCAGCCTTAAACGGTCTGACATTGCATCAGATATTCCATTGTCTTTTGCACTTTCCAGGTCTTTTTTATTGCTTTCAAGTATACGTTCTGTATTATCTAAAAGATTTGCTGCAATTACTTCAAGAATATGGTTTTTATCCTTTGTGCTTGCATTTGCAATACTTGCTTTGGACTTTCTTGCATTTTCCCCTAACTGGCTTATATAATCCATAACCTGCCACCTTTCTGTTATTTATCCCATGACATGCTGCCATAAACAATCCATTTCAAATTTTACACACTTTAGAACATGCTATTGCCAGCGCACCTGCACCAATATGGCATGAAACGCTTAGTGACAATGGTGCAAGATAAACACTATCTGCACCAAACCTTTCTTTAATAGTTTCTATAAACTCTTTTGCTGCCTCTTCATTCTGTGTATGGGCTACTTCAAGATGTACATTGGCAACACCGCCAAAACGGCTGTTAATATCCTCTTCCATTGCTGAAAGCATCTTGCTTATACCCTGTTTCTTTGTACGTGCAATAGTAAATGCGTCAAGTTTGTCACCCTGTATCTGTAATACAGGTTTAAGCCTTAAGGCAGAGCCAAGGGCAGCAGCGGCAGGAGTAATCCGGCCGCCTTTTTTCAGATATTTAAGGGTGTCAAGCATAATATAAATGCTTGACTCCATTTTTACTTTCTCAAGATATTCCTTTATCCCGGCAGCATCCATTCCACTTTTTGCAAGCTCTATTGCATCAAGGACAGACTGCCTTTGTGTAACAGAGATACGCTGGTTATCTACAACCTGGACTTTTTCACCAAAATCTTCTGAAAGCATTAACGCTGTATGGCATGAACTTGACAGCCCGCTTGACATCGGAATATATACAACCTGCTCTGCATGTTTTAATTCTTCTTCCCATATATCAGTAACTGAACCTGGTTCTGGCTGTGAAGTAGAAATATCTACATCTTCTGCAAGTTTTTTAAAAAAATCTTCCTGTGATAAACTTATTTCTTCATAATAAGTATCCCCATCTATAAGAAATGGCATAGGGACTACCCTTATTCCAAGTTCTTTTGCTTCACTAAGTGTAATCCCGCTGTTACTGTCAGTAACAATTGCAACTTTGTCCATATTAAACCTCGCTTCTGTTATTTATACAATATGGGAAATTTCTATTTTAAGAAACCATTAATTATCTGCTCTTCTGCCTCAGCCTCTGTAAGCCCTAATGTCATAAGTTTTATAATCTGCTCACCAGCAATTTTCCCTATTGCTGCTTCATGGATAAGGGCAGCGTCAATATTGTTTGCGGTAAGCTGTGGTATTGCGCTTACACTTGCATCTTCCATTATTATTGCATCACATTCTGTATGCCCGCTACATTCATTATTCCCATTTATCCTGGAATTAAATACCTGTTTTGAATTTTCCCTTGCAACAGAACGTGAAACAACATTTGCACTGCTGCCTTTTCCATCTAAATCCACTTCAAAATTAGTTTCTGCTGTCTGTACACCATGTGTCATAATTTTTTCATGGATTATAAGAGTTGCACCATCTTTAAGGTATGCCTTTGTATCACGTTTTGTTGAATCAACTCCTTTTATCTGTACAGAGTCCATTTCAAAACAGCCACCCTCTTCAATATTTATTACGGTAGTTGGGTTAAGTATGCGTTTACCCATGCCATCTCCCTCACCATAATGCTTCTCTATATATTTTACCCTTGCGTTTTTCTTAATATAAAATGTGTGTATACCATCATGCTCCGAAGTATCAACACCACAATTGTGAATTCCACAGCCTGCAACTATTGTAACATCTGCATCTTCACCAATATAGAAATCATTATATACCATGTCTTTAAGCCCTGATACGCTTAATACAACTGGTATATGGACACTTTCATTTTTTGTACCAGGTTTTATAATTATATCTATTCCAGGCTTATCTTCCTTAGTAACTATATCTATATTAGCAGTTGTATTCCTGCCTGAAAGCCCTCCATTGGAACGTATATTATAAGCTCCTTCTGGTACTTTGTGTATATCTGCCACCTGCTCTAATATATTTCTCTCTACTGTATTTAATTTATCCAATTTAACATCCCTCCTGTTTCATCTTGCCAAGCAAGGTAGAACATGCAATATCATTTTTCATAAGTTTTGGCATAACTTCTTCCCTGCCGCCTTCATCTATAACATTCCCGTCAGCCAGCACAATTATTTTATCTGCAATATTTAAAATTCTCTCCTGGTGGGAAATAACAAGGACTTGTCCATTTATTGTTTTATACATTTTCTCAAAAACTTGTATAAGGTTCTGGAAGCTCCAAAGGTCAATTCCTGCTTCTGGCTCGTCAAATATTGAGAATTTAGCCCCTCTTGCGAGAACCATTGCTATCTCAATACGCTTTATTTCACCGCCTGAAAGGCTGGAATTAAGTTCCCTGTTAATATACTCTTTGGCACAAAGCCCCACTTCTGAAAGGTATTCACACGCCTGGGCTATTGTAATTTCCTTTCCTGCTGCAAGGCGAACCATATCTATTACAGTAAGCCCTTTAAAACGTACAGGCTGCTGGAATGCAAAGCTTATCCCTTTATTAGCCCTTTCTGTAATAGAAAGAGCTGTAATATCTTCACCATCAAGTATAATTTTACCTGAAGTGGGTTTTATTATTCCAGCAATTACTTTTGCAAGCGTAGATTTGCCGCCGCCATTAGGGCCTGTAATAACAACAAGGTGCTCATCAATCTTCAGACTGATATCTTTTAAAATCTCTTTATCATCACTATCATCATTAACCTGGTAAGATACATTCTGTAATTCTAACATATAAAAATCTCCATTCTGGTTTATTTCAGACTTTTTTCCATCTATTATATATGAAAAATTAATTATTGACAACCTTATTGCTTCTGCCAGATGAAGGGTTCATAAATTTTTTATAATATAGGAAATAAAATGGAAATATATCCATTTCCACATTTTTGTAATTATGGTACAATAAAAGAAAACGGGAGCAGACTATATGGTTAAAAAATCTGACTGGAAAACACTTGAAATGCCTGGACAAACTGCAAAGTTTGTTATAAACATGACACTCAATGACGATGAAAAAGAATGTATAAAAGAAGGCCACAAACCACAGGAAATGGAAGACAAGTGGTTTATATATTATGAGGATAATAAATTATTTATCCACCGAAGCTGGACAGGATATTGCATTTATATAATTGACTGTTCCAAAAGCCCGGAACTAAATGTAACAGTAAACCGCAACCCAGAACAATACAAAGAAACTGATATAGAAAATGACCAAATCCAGGTAAATATCCTTATAAACCAGATGATACGCCAATATAAAGAAAATGCCTGGTTAATGAAAAAATACCTGGAACGTAAAAATAAAAAAGTGTGATTTACAATTATCTGGTATTTGTGTTTTTATATGGGATGGCGGACGAACGGTTTTACGTGCCAGAGCCAGAATATTCCGTACAGAAAAAGCATGCCGGAGGCATGGCTTTATGTGCCGGCGGGCTTAAAGTACCCCTTTAACGGAATAATTCTGGCATCTGGCATGTAAAACCTGTCACAATAACCTTACAACAAAAAACAGAATAACCAGATAACTGTAAATTGTGGTGGATGGGATTATTCTGCTAGTCACTTATCAGACAGAGGAACATCCACTGCTTTCATGTATAGTATATTAATACTAAAATAATACCACTATACTTCCGTCCGTCTGAGTCACTTTTCCCACATCATAATTTACAGTTATAGTATTTATTTTGTTTTTATGTTTTCTGTATTTTGCCAGGGTACAGCAGGGTTTCTGTGTTCCAGCTAAACATTTATTCCATGACAGGGTACTTTGGCTTCGCCGGCGTTTAAGCCAGATATTTAATATTACGAAATAAACGCCAGTTTATTTTGGAACATTAAATATCTGGCTTTATGCGCCGCTGCGTAAGCCATCGTAGCGGAAGCGTACCCTGGAATGGAATATGTTTATGCTGGAACTCCAGAAAACCTGCGTCCCTCCCTAGCAAAAGCACAAAACAAATAATAACTGGAAATTTATCCATTTTTTACTTGCGGACTACCGTTACTCGTAGTATTATGGAATATAAAGCGCCATTTAAAACTTAACTGGCGCAAATCCGGTAATATTTATTAGTGGAGGTAGGAATGCATCGTTTTTTACGGGCCATCGGCTTTAGCAATATTAACACACGCCAGGATTTAGATAAACTGGTTGGTGTTATTATGGATAAACCAAACCTTACAAAGAAAGCCAGCCATAATGGTGAAAGTATATATACTGAAATAACCAAAGAATTTGCCCCGCACACAGGCATTACACTCCGCGGGGAGTATGATAAATTAGGTTTTTTTTATCTTGAACATTATTTTCCATACTGCGAAAGTATACTTGTAACTTCTAATGAAGATGTTGTCGTTAATAAAAGAGTAGATACAAGTGCATTTACTGGCATGTGTGATGATTTGCGCCTGGGCATTTCAATGATTTTTTACTTGCAGAATGCAGTTGACTATATACATTTAAACTGCCCTGATAATACACCTTGCAAGGCGAAGCTGTCACTTTCAGGCCTGTCCCTTGAAGGCTGTATACTGCTTGGAATTTCCCAGGATAGTGATTTAAAGGACAAGAAAAACCTGCGGGCACATATACGCAGCCAGCTTATAGCTAAAGCAAAGACTGGCGACCAGGAGGCTATTGACAACCTCACTCTTGATGATATAGACCTAAGCGCACGTGTCAGCAGGCGTATAAGGACCGAAGATTTATACAGCATTGTTGAAACAAGCTTTATTCCATATGGTTCTGAGTCAGACAATTATGCTATACTTGGCACAATTATTAACTGGAATAAAGCCCTCAACCCTTATACAAATGAATATATTTATGAACTTTTATTAAACTGTAATGATATTATAATAAATGTCTGCATTAACAGCAAAGACCTGGCAGGCGAGCCAATGGCTGGCAGACGCTTTAAGGGTACAATATGGATGCAGGGACATGCAAGTTTTATACATGCTTAGGGCATACTAATTAACTCTTCTGTCTCCGTAGGACTTGTATGCAGGTTACATTTTTTACCAGGCTGTGTGCCGCCTGCAAAGTATTCGGTACGCACCTGGGAATTGCCATACCCAGAACCACATGCGCCAGTATTGGCAAGCAGCCCTGATGAAGTACAGATATTACATGAAATAATTCCTTCTGGTTCTCTAAAGCTCTTTTCTTCCAGTTTCATTTTTTTATGGATTTTCTCCATAATATCTTTCCACATCCTTTTATGGAAATCTCCTGAAGGCTGTGGTGTATTTATATCATATCCTGTCCATATACCAGCCGTATAGTATGGTGTATACCCCTCAAACCAGTAGTCTGTGTTATCAGAAGTAGTTCCTGTTTTGCCAGCTTGTGCAGTTCCTATTTCTTCAAATTTTGCTGCTGTGCCAGTACCATATGATATTACGTCCTCCATTGCATTTGTAAGCAGCCATGCTGTAGACTCCTTCATGACTTTTTTGGAAGCAGGTTCATTTTTAAGCAGCACATTGCCATCATGGTCAATTATCTTTGTATAAAAAACTGGCTCAATATATGTCCCGCCATTTGCTATGCTTGCATAAGCTGCTGTAAGTTCAAGGTTTGTAACACCATCTGTAAGCCCTCCAAGTGCAGTAGGAAGTTGTATATCCGTGTAAGTTTTCCCATCTTCAGCATGTTTTTTATCTACAAGTGTAGAAAAGCCCAGATTTAGAAGATAGTCAAATCCTGTCTGTGGTGATACTTTTTCAAATGTTTTTACAGTTACTACATTATTAGAATGGACAATTGCATCACGTAATGTAATAAACCCTTTATAACTTGAACCATCCCAGTTCCTTACTGTAATATTTGTCCCAGGGTATTTATAAGGGGCATCCTCCTCAACACTTGCAAGCGTCATGCCACATGTGTCAAGTGCTGGCAGGTAAGTTGAAAGAATTTTAAATGTAGAACCTGGCTGCCTTTTGGATGAAACTGCCCTGTTAAATGTCCTGTCTGCAACTTTCTTTCCTCTTCCACCTGTTATTGCCTGTACATGCCCATTATGCTGGTTAAGTAATACAAATGATGTCTGTGGCTGCTTAATAAAGTTAATTCTTTCCCCTGTAACTTCGCTGTCATCATCTAAAATACTTTTCTTAAAAGCTTTTATATATTTACCTGCACTTTTCTGCTTTTTAAAATAAAGGCTGATTTCCCTGCCTTTGTTGCTGGAATAAAATGCCTGTATATCTTTCTCCGTATAGTCTGATATTTCCCCATCAGGGCTTTTTACGGACAAAGCATATGAAAGATATTTTACTGTGCCCTTTGGGTAATAATCATCATTATTTATAACACTGTCACATATATCCTGGAGTTCCTTTTTCTGGCATGAATATATTTTAAGCCCTCTCCTGTAAACCGCATTATACGCCTGTGTTTCAGTATATCCAAGTTCTTGTTTAAGGTCTCTTATTACACTGTCTATAACTGCATCCACATAATAAGAATTTACAAGTATTTTTTCTGAAGATTTCTTTTCATTAACCTGTCTTATATATGAATAAACATCATCACCAAGCGCATCCTCATATTCATCTTCCGAAATAAATTTCTGTTCCAGCATTGCTTTAAGTACCAGCTTGCGTTTGGCTGCATTATTTTCCTGTTGTGTTATAGGATTATATTCTGTAGGGTTCTGTGTAATACCAGCAATTACAGCGGCTTCTGATATATTTAACTCTGATACAGATTTGTCAAAATACCTTTTGCTTGCTGCTTCAACTCCTAAGGTATTCTGCCCAAGATTTATTGTATTAAGGTAATACTCTAAAATCTGGTCTTTATCCATATTGTTTTCAAGGTCAATTGCAAGGCACTGTTCCTGTATTTTACGTGTAAACCTTGCAAAGAATGACGTTTCATTGCCTCCTCCAAAAACCTGGTTCTTAAGAAGCTGCTGTGTTATTGTGCTTGCACCCTGTTCCAGCCCTTCACGGTTAATAACACCAGTATATACAGCCCTGATTATACCTTTTAAATCTATTCCCTTATGCTCATAAAACCTTGCATCCTCAATTGCTATAAATGCATGTTGTACATCTTTAGGGATTTGCCCTATATCCACATATATCCTGTTTGCATCAGAGCCTACAAGTGTCTGTGTCACATTGCCGTCTGCATCATAAATTGTAGTTGCATAACCACTTGGCATAAGTTCTACTTCTGATAAAACAGGCGCACTGTCAACCAGGCCGCGCAGCACACCTGCTGCACAAAAAGCAAGCACCAGCAGGGAAGCAAACAGTAAAATAATAAAACATATAATACTATAAAGCTTAACCCTGTTTACAATCCTGCTTTTGGGAGATGCAAGGATTTTGATTTTTCTTCTAATCTGCTGTTCGCCATAATTCATATAAATCCCCCATGCCGTTTCCAGGCGGCACAAATAGTGATGAAAAATGCTACAGCATTTATGCTGTTGTTTTGCATTTTCCTGTGTGAAATTTAATATATCTTAGGCAGTGTCTTTGCCTGCCATCTTATGCAGGAGCATAACTGCTTTTCTGCAATATGGCAAAATAACTGCTACATACTTTGCAGCAGTTATTTTATAAATACCAGAATTCCATATGGAATTTTACTGGCGGTATATTATATCTGTCCTTTTTGGCCCGTTTGATACCATTTTAACAGGCACTCCTATCTGTTTTTCTACAAATTCAACATACTTGCGGCAGTTTTCTGGCAGTTTTTCATATTCGGTTATACCACATATATCACTTTCCCATCCAGGCAGTACCTCATATACAGGTTTTGCCTTGGCAAGTTTTGCTGTTACAGGGAAATCTGTTACCACTTCCCCATCAATTTCATAGCCTGTACATACAGGTATTTCTTTAAGGTAGCCAAGACAGTCAAGCACTGTAAGCACTACTTCTGTAGCACCCTGCATCTGGCATCCGTAGCGTGTTGCAACTGCATCAAACCATCCCATACGCCTTGGGCGTCCTGTTGTTGCACCATATTCGCCGCCATCACCGCCGTGTTTCCTGAGTTTGTCTGCCTCTTCTTCATCAAGTATTTCACTTACAAATTCACCTGCACCAACTGCACTTGAGTATGCTTTTACTACTGTAACAATCCTCTTTATCTCATATGGAGGTATACCCGCACCAACTGCACCATATGCAGCAAGTGTAGAAGAAGAAGTAACCATAGGGTATATTCCGTGGTCAGGGTCTTTTAATGAACCAAGCTGCCCCTCAAGCAGTATATTTTTGCCTTCTGCAAGTGATTTCCTGAGAAAAGCAGAAACATCACATACATAAGGTGCAACTATATCACGGTAATTATGCAGTGTTTCAAGAAGTTCTTCTTCATTAATCTCTGGTTTATTATACAGATGCTTAAGAAGTATATTTTTTTGTGTACAAATCCTGGAAATCTTTTCTTTTAATTTTTCATCATCAAGGAAAAGTTCTGAAACCTGTATACCTGTTTTGGCATATTTATCTGAATAGAATGGAGCAATACCTGATTTGGTAGAGCCAAAAGACTGTTTTCCAAGACGTTCCTCCTCATACTCGTCAAATGCTATATGGTACGGCATAACCACCTGCGCCCTGTCAGATATAAGCAGCTTAGGCGCTGGCACTCCTCTCTTTGTAATTCCTTCTATCTCATTAAAAAGATACTGGATATTTAATGCTACGCCATTACCTATTACATTAGCTGTATGGCCATAAAAAACGCCTGATGGGAGCAGATGCAGGGCAAATTTGCCATAGTCATTTATTATTGTATGGCCGGCATTGCTTCCACCTTGGAAGCGGACAATAATATCCGACTCCTTTGCAAGCAGGTCAGTAATCTTACCTTTGCCTTCATCTCCCCAGTTAGCTCCAACAATAGCTGTTACCATAATATTCCTCCATTCTGCCGTTTTATGCGGCAAATCTTATATTAACAATCCTTCGCACCCATTCTGGCATTTATTATATTATTATGTTCTGGATGCGTATGGAAGTTTCCGTTGATAAATCATAGTATTTGTCACCAACTTTTACTACAGGCTTAGAAAGCTCTTTTCTGTTAATCATGATAACCCTGCCTGTTTCACCAGTTGACAGTTTTACTTTAGTATTTACATATGCATGTGCTGCTTTTTCAAGGAACTGCAAAAGGAATTTTACATCATATCTTACAAGACCTTCCCTCTCAAACATATGTATAACATCAAACGGGCAGATTGCAGGGCGGTAAGGCCTGTCAGTTGTCATCGCATCATATGTATCTGCTATAGCTACAATCCTTGCAAATTCCTCTATCTGGTCTCCCCTGAACCCACCAGGATAACCACTTCCATCACACCTTTCATGATGGCGCATTGCAACCTCTGCAATGCGTGGGTCAAGATTAAGCCCTTTTAAAATATTGTTGCCATGGAATACATGTGTTTTTGCAATATTATACTCTGGAAGAGTAAGCCTGCCAGCTTTATTTATAACCTCTTCTGGTACAAGGATTTTGCCAATATCACACAGAAGACCTGATAATGTAAGAACTTCCAGTTCTTCATGTGATATTTCAGGATACACAGTCCTTCCTATAAGGTTGCTTAATAATGCCACATTCATACAATGTACATATGTAACATCATCATATCCCCTCATGCAATGCAGCATATCAAGTATATGGAAACTGTTCCTGCCCTTTGACACTACCTCCTTAACATCAGAAAGCAGAAGGCTGGTATCTATTTCTTCGTTCTTCATTACAACACTGTTAAATACATTTTTAAGGTCATCCACACTTTCCATAAATGAAGACTCAAATTCCCTGAATTCCTTAGTTTCACTAGTATTTGGAATTCCATCATCTTCAGGAATTTCCAATATCCCAGACTCTATGGCAATGTCTTCACTACTTGTATCCTCTGCCATTGTTTCCTGTTCCTGCTCATCCATAAGTACAGGAGTAACCCCGTCCCCGCCTGTATCAACCCTGATTGCAAACACAGAATGGTCTTTTAATGCTGCTATTATATCTTCTGTAAGGACAGTTCCTTTAGGGATAATAAGCTGGTTATCAGTTGTATAAACATCCTCAGATGTTACCATGTTAACTTTGGCTTTGGTTGTTAAAATTCTTTTACTTGCCATAATGCCCCCAATCTGCCTGAATACCAGGTCTTTATATTTTACTGGTACAGGGCTTATTCCTATTATAGAGTTTCTTTATACAAAATCTGGCTATACCGTTATCTCAGCTTTTATTCCAAGAATATCTTTATTGGCATCAAGCACAGGCTTTACAAATCCGTTTATATACTCTTCAACCTGTGATGCAGCACGCCCTGTATACTTTGAAGGCTGCAATGCACCCTTTAATTCTTCTTCACCTACAGGGAATTTGTCACTTTCTGCAATAAGCTGCAAAAGGTTGTTTTCCCTGCCATATTTTTTAACATTTTCGCCCGCTTTCATAGAAAGCCCGCGTATTTCCTCATGAAGTTCCTGCCTGTTGCCTCCAGCTTTTACAGCATCCATCATTATATTTTCTGTTGCCATAAAAGGAAGTTCTGCCATAAGGTGTTTTTCTATAACTTTATCATAAACTACAAGACCATCTGCCACATTTGCCATCAAATCAAGTATCCCGTCTGTTGCAAGAAATCCTTCTGGTATGCTTATACGCTTATTGGCAGAATCATCAAGGGTACGTTCAAACCACTGGCACGCTGATGTATACATTGCATTGGTAACATCTGACATAACATACCGTGCAAGTGAAGTAATTCTTTCACACCTCATAGGATTGCGTTTATAAGCCATAGCAGAAGAGCCTATCTGGTTCTTTTCAAATGGTTCTTCTACTTCTTTAAGATGCTGTAAAAGGCGTATATCACATGCAAATTTATGTGCACTTGCTGCAATTCCTGCAAGCACATTTAATACACGTGTATCCAGTTTCCGTGAATATGTCTGTCCTGATACTGGAAAACAGCCGCTAAATCCCATTTTATCTGCAATTATTGTTTCAAGTTCCTTAACTTTTTCTTCATCACCATCAAATAATTCCATAAAACTTGCCTGTGTGCCAGTTGTGCCCTTAGAACCCAGAAGCTTTATTGTTGAAATTACATAATCCAGGTCTTCCAAATCCATCATAAATTCCTGTATCCAGAGTGTTGCACGTTTTCCAGCAGTTGTAGGCTGTGCTGGCTGGAAATGTGTAAATGCAAGTGTTGGAAGGTCTTTATATTCCATAGCAAAAGCGGCAAGTTTATCTATTACATTTATAAGCTTTACACGTACAAGCTCCAGTGCTTCTGACATAACTATAATATCTGTGTTATCCCCTACATAACATGATGTAGCCCCTAAATGGATAATACCTGCTGCACCAGGACACTGTACACCATATGCATATACATGTGACATTACGTCATGGCGCACAAGTTTTTCACGTTCCTTCGCAACTTCATAATTTATATCTTCTGCGTGTGATTTTAATTCCTCAATCTGTTCTTCTGTAATAGCTGGCTCTCCATTTTCGTTCTTAAGGCCAAGTTCATTTTCAGCTTCTGCAAGTGCAATCCATAGCTTTCTCCATGTCCTGAACTTTTTATCTGGTGAAAAAATATACTGCATTTCTTTGCTTGCATAACGCTCTGAAAGCGGGCTTGTATATCTGTCGTTGCTCATCTTTTTCCTCATTTCTGCGCTGCTGGTATTTGCATATAATATATTAATCTGTGCTACAGCGCAATTACACAGATTAAGCTTTAGTGTTCATAATCCCCACGTATGTCCTCTTTAGGCGGTTCAACAGGATATTTTCCTGAGAAACATGCATCACAGTATCCCAGTTTCCCTCCTGCCAGTTCGCCAAGACGGTTTATATCAAGATAACCAAGTGAATCTGCACCTATTATTTTGCAAATCTCGTCAACAGTATGGTTATATGCCAGAAGCTGGTCACTTGAAGGCACATCTGTCCCAAAATAACATGGGTACAGGAAAGGTGGCGAACTTATGCGCACATGGACTTCTTTTGCCCCGGCATCTTTTAACATCTTGACTATACGTGCACTTGTAGTGCCACGCACTATTGAGTCATCTATCATAACAACCCTTTTGCCATCCACAACATTCCTTAGTGCATTAAGCTTAACCATAACACTTGATTCACGTGCTGACTGTTTTGGTTTTATAAATGTACGTCCTACATAACTGTTCTTTACAAATGCTGTACCATAAGGTATTCCTGACTCAAGTGAATACCCCATTGCAGCAGCATTGCCTGATTCTGGAACACCTACTACAATATCCGCATCAGCAGGATATGTCTGTGCAAGTATCCTGCCAGCAACCAGCCTTGACTCATTTACACATACACCATCTATATAGCTGTCTGGCCTTGCAAAATAAATATATTCAAATATGCATCTTGCAGTTTTGCCATTTGCCATGCTCATATCTGATTTAATGCCATCTGCTGTAATTGCTACAATTTCCCCTGGCTCTACATCACGGACAAATTCTGCACCTATAGTATCAAGTGCACATGATTCCGATGCAAATATATATGCATTGTCTCTTTTGCCAATACAGAGCGGCCTGAAACCAAACGGGTCCCTTGCACCTATAAGTTTGCGCGGGCTTGCAACTACAAGCGAATAAGCCCCTTTTATTTTTTCCATAGCTTTTTTCACTGCATTTTCCGCTGTGCCTGATTTAAGCCTTTCACGTGCAATTAAATATGCTATAACCTCTGAATCAATGCTTGTCTGGAAAATAGCCCCGTTTGCTTCAAGGTCATTCCTTAATTCAACTGCATTTACCAGATTGCCATTATGTGCAACTATAAGAGTCCCTTTAATATAATTAAGTACCAGTGGCTGTGTATTCTCTGCAACGCTTGCGCCAGCAGTTGAATAGCGCACATGCCCTACACCAATGTCACCCTGCATCTTCTCAAGTGAGTCTGCATTAATTACCTCATTAACAAGCCCCATACCCTTACATACACATGAATTGCGTTTAGGCCCGTCTGTACGGCTTACTGCAATTCCACAGCTCTCCTGCCCTCTGTGCTGTAGAGAGAAAAGACCATAGTATATAGCAGATGCTACATCTGCACCATCTAAATCATACATCCCAAATACGCCACATTCTTCGCCAAGCCCTGTATCATTGGCAGGCACATTATTATAATGTCCATTGCTATACTTTACTATTTTATCCATTATTTCCTCCAGATATATACTCAAATACATTATATCAATTTCTCTAAAAAGCGCAAGTGTTCTTTCCAAAAGGGTGGTGTGTGTTTCAAAAATTTTTATACCTGAAACCTGTAAATACAAAATAATTTCCAGTTATCTTTGGTTGGTAAACGGACGGTTTCTGTGCCAGAGCCAGAATATTCCGTACAGGGGTACGCTTCCGCTACGGTGGCATACGCAGCGGCGCATAAAATCCCAGAGTACGGAATTTAAACGCCGGCGATGCCAAAGTACCCCTTTTACGGAATAATTGCTGGCATCTGGCACGCAAAACCTGTTTCCAGGAATTTGCAACAAAACCTGGATTAACATGGTATCTGGATTAAAAGGTTTATTGCAGGGAACTGGAAATTATATCCCGGGATTTTTTTGCTGGTCTTTATATCCTGGGGTGGTTTACAATTTTACAAGTATTGAATAAAAAATCATCCATTATACTGTAGCATTACCTTGTAAGCTTCAATAAAATATAATTCCAAGTTATAATACAGGTCCTGCCCGCTGTTTTTTAACAAATATTTTATGAGACATATGCCAGCCAGTTTTATGTTATGCTGTTCTGTCTGTAATTTTGCCAGGGTACAGCAGGTTTCCAGTGTCCAGGCTGAATAATTATTCCATGACAGGGGCACTTCAGCCCCGTTAGCATTTAAATCCTGTACTTTGGGATTTTATGCGCCATTACGTGGGCTGATGTAGCGCAAGGCGTGCAAAAGCCATGTCCGTGACATGCTTTTTGGGAATGGAATAATTTTAGCTGGACATGGAAACCCTGAGTCCCTCCACCAGCCAAAGATAACTGGAAATTATCTTATACTTACAAGTTCTAGTTAATATAAAAATTTATGAAACAGCCGTGCCAAAAGGGTATGGAAGTGGGGTAATTCTGCAACCCTGTAAAATACACATGTAGCAGCAAATTTGTATCTGCTCACAGTAAAAGTGGCAACAGGATAGTGTCATGCTTAAAAACGCTAATTCCACTTCTCTTCCCAGGAAATTTTTGGATTTTATTTCTATGGCTTTCTGGAAACAGGTTTCATGCGCCTGGCAGTCTGGAATATTCCATAAAAGGGGCACTTTAACCCCGCCAGTGCTTGTATCCCGTTTTAGGTACAATGGAGGAAACGTAAGTTTCATTCATTGCACAGGGATACTATGCACTGCTGCGTGGGTTAACGTAGCGGAAGCGTGCCCCTGTATGGAATATTCCTGCTGCCAGGCGCATGAAACCTGTTTCCAGAAAGCCATACATTCAAGCCAAAAATTACTCCTCCACTTTCATTATGCCACGCATATATTTCACTGCCAGTATCCTTAGCACTGAAGCATCCAGTCTTTCCTCAGATATTTTTCCAAAATTTATCTTATTAATTATTTCATTATATGCCATTTCAAGGTCATGTGGCATCAGCACTATGTCAGCTCCGCCATTTATTGCCCCATATGCTGCTTCTGCTGATGTATAATTGCTTGTTATTGACGCCATGTCCATTGCATCTGTAATAATAATTCCCTGGAAACCAAGTTCACCACGCAGTATTGTATCCATTATTAAGCCTGACATACTGGCTGGCTGTGATGTTTCTGTAACTTTGCTTACAGATATATGTGATACCATTACAAAGTCAGCACCCGCATCTATTCCAGCTTCAAATGGCACAAAATCATTTTTCCTAAGACCTGTTATACTGCTGTCTATATTTACGCTTTCTATATGTGTATCACCGCTTGATGACCCTTGTCCTGGAAAATGTTTTAAAGTGGCACTTACATTCTGTTCCTGCATCCCTTTTACAAAAGCTGATACAAAATCTGCTACTTTGCCAGGTTCACCACCAAAAGACCTTGTGCCTATCTCAAGATTTAATTCACTTGTTTTTACATCTGCAACTGGCGCAAAGTCAACATTAAAGCCAAGTTCTTTTATCTCTGAACCTATAGTTGCACCCATATCATATACATATGAAACATCTTTTGTATTTCCTATTTCTTCCATAGTTGGAAATACTGTAGTCCCCATCCTTCCATTATTAGCTATCCTGGCAACATCCCCTCCTTCCTCATCTACTGTTATAAAAAGCGGGACAGGACTGCTTTCATTAAGACGGTTTATAAGTTTCTGCGTCTGTTTCCTGCCAGCTATATTCCTGGAAAATAATATAACCCCTCCTATATGGTATTTGTTAATTGCTTTTTTCATTGCCTTGGTACACTTCTTCCACTCATAATAATTACCATTTCTCTGGTCAAGAAGTTCAAGGTTTACTATAAAAAGCTGCCCGGCTTTCTCTTCAATAGTCATATTTTTCATATATTCTGCTGCCGCTTCCACAGCTTCATCATAGTCCATGCCTGTACTTTCTTCCTGTACATCTTCTGCACCAGGGCTGTTTTCCGGGATTTTGTCCTCTTCACTCCCATGCCCAAGGGCACACCCTGTAAGGCAGATACATAATAAAACAGAGTAAATGGCTTTTATAAAACCATGTTTATTAATATTCATTGTAAATAACCTGTCTCCATTCATATTTATTAATACTTTATAAAACTGCATGGCAGGGCTTTTATAACTGCCAGCAATATACTACTTTAATTGTAACGGAATATGCAATATATATCAATCTAAAAATTATTTTTATTTTTTAGTAAACTGTCCAAGCAGTACCGCATATTATAAGACTGTAAATAAATTTAACTGCCGCAAGAACGGCAGATTGGAGGATTTTATGAGTGATTTAGCAGCAACAAATTGTGGTGGATGTAGTTCAGGTGAAAGCGGATGTAGCTGGATAATTATCCTGCTCCTTCTTTGCAGCTGCTGCGGCGGTGGCGGCGGATTTGGCTTCGGCGGAGGATGTGGCGGTGAATCTGGATGCGGTTCAATCATCTGGATTTTATTGCTTCTCTGCTGCTGTGGCGGTGGCAACAGCTTCTGCTGCTAATTCCTGGCTTTGCACAAGTTCCAGCTAGTGCATAAAAATCCAGGGATTTGCGGGACAAAAAGCTCCCACAACCTTAAAAGGGCTGGCGCTGGCGGTAAAACCGCTAGTGCCAGCCCAATTTATTTACTTAATAATATACAGGTTATTTCCTGCACCTTAAACATTCTTCATCTATTTCATAAACAGTATCATCTTCTATAACAAGTGTACTGTCTTTAGAAAAACGGCTGTTGTATGCCTCACCTGGTTTGTCCTTTACCGCATAAGCACTTCCTGACGCTTTTAACTCCCTGTCCTCTGTAAACATACTGTTTTTATTCCCATAATGATAATACCTCATAACTGGCCTCTTTTCTATAGTTTATAATAAAAATACATACTGTACAGCATAATGCAATTTATACATACACAATTACAGCGTAATATAATAAATTTGCAAAATACTGTACTGGTATTAGTATATGAATAAAACAGCTTTTTTGTTACAAGCCGTTGTAAAGGCAGAGGCAGTTATGGCCTAGCATATTAAAAACCAAAGAATTTCTTCATTAAATCCAGTCTTGATGTCATTGATACCATAAGCATGTCAAGAATAACAGCAGCAACCATTGTTTCAACTACTACAACCGCCCTTGGTACAATTACAGGGTCATGGCGTCCTTTAATTTCTATATCTATATTTTCACCTGCTTTATTAACTGTATGCTGCATCCCTGCTATTGAAGGGGTTGGCTTTATGGCAGCCCTTATGGTAATATCACTTCCATCACTTATGCCTCCAAGTATGCCTCCTGCATTATTTGTCTTCTTTATAATTCCCTTGTTCTTATCATTATAGAAGCTGTCATTATTTACAGAGCCTGAGGAAGCCGCAGCCGCAAACCCCGCACCAATTTCAACACCTTTAACTGCCCCAATTGACATAACAGCCTTGGCAATATTAGCATCAAGCTTTTCAAAAACAGGCTCACCTATGCCTGCTGGCATCCCTGTTACAATACATTCTATTATGCCTCCTGCTGAATTCTGTTCCTTCATTCTTTTTAAAAGTGCTTCTTCTGCTTTTTCTGATGCTTCAAGGTCTGGCATGAAAAGAGGGCTTTTTATGATATTTTCACGTAACGCCTTGTTTTCATCTATAGTTATGCCACATATTGATTTAGTATATGCATACAGGTTAATTCCCAGTTCCTTAAGAATTTCTTCTGCAACTGCACCTGCCGCAACCCTGCCAATAGTCTCACGTCCAGAAGAGCGTCCGCCACCCCTGTAATCCCTGAAACCATATTTCTGGTCAAATGTATAATCAGCATGTCCAGGCCTGTAACACTCCGCAATAGCAGAGTAATCCCCAGAACGCTGTGTCTTATTATATACTGCCATTGAGATTGGTGTACCTGTTGTCTTCCCCTCAAATATACCAGAAAGAATTTCTACTGTATCTTCTTCTTTACGTGGTGTGGAATATTTAGTCTGCCCAGGCTTCCTTCTGTCAAGATATGCCTGTATACGGGCTTCATCAAGAGCCAGACCGGCAGGACAGCCATCTACAACAACCCCTGTTCCCTTTCCATGCGACTCGCCCCATGTAGCCATTTTAAAAATATTTCCAAAAGATGAACCAGCCATTTAAACCGCTCCTTTCTGCTAGTGTGGAATATCTGTAAAACCAACTTTTTTACGTACTTTGCGGAGTGTCTTATTGGCAAAATACCTTGCCTTATCATCATTTTCTTTAATAATGCCATCAAGATACGCCTTATCTTTTAAAATACGCTCAAATTCTTTATGCATAGGCTCTAAAATTGCATTAACTGCTTCAGCTACAGCAGGCTTAAATTCACCATATCCTTTGCCATCAAATTCTTTTTCTGACTCTTCTATAGATTTGCCAGTACATGCAGAATAAATTTCAAGAAGGTTGCTTACACCTGGCTTATCCTCAGAGTAACGTATTTCACTGTCTGAATCAGTAACAGCACGTTTACACTTACGTAAAACAGTGTCTGAATCATCCATAAGGTAAATGCTTCCATTAGGGTTTTCATCAGACTTTGACATCTTCTTAGAAGGGTCTTGCAGGCTCATAACCTTTGCACCCCTTTTGCCATAATATCCTTCTGGTATTGTAAATACATCCCCATAGATTGAATTAAACCTTTGTGCAATATCACGTGTTATTTCCAAGTGCTGCTGCTGGTCTTTTCCAACTGGCACATAATCTGACTGGTATAAAAGTATATCTGCTGCCATAAGTACAGGGTATGTATAAAGCCCTGCATTAATATTATCAGAATGTTTTGCAGCTTTGTCCTTAAACTGTGTCATGCGGTTAAGTTCACCCATATAAGTAAAACAGTTAAGAATCCATCCCAGTTCTGCATGTGCTGAAACATGTGACTGGTAGTAAATACAGTTTTTTACAGGGTCAAGCCCTGCTGCAATATAAAGTGCAAGCAAATTCCTGGCACGCTTCCTAAAATCGGCCGGCTGCTGGCGTATTGTAATTGAATGTAAATCCATAACGCCAAAAAAGCACTCATACTCTTCATTAAGAGTAATCCAGTTTTTAAGTGCCCCAAGATAATTCCCTAAAGTAAGGTTTCCCGTTGCCTGCATACCACTATATAACACTTTTTTATCATTAATCATAATAAACCTCATTTCTGCGCTGCTCTATAAATCATGTTTTTATACACTTATACAGTTTATTGTAACAATAAACTTCTGGAATATAATTGTGCCATGCAGCGCCCAGGTACAAACTACTCCAGTCATATCTTTATAACAGGCAGCATTGTTATTTAAACAAAATAAAAAGCCCCTGGCTATTAGATAATATAATAGCCAGGGGCGGATTATTCTTAACCGCGGTGCCACCCTGTTTTATGGTTTCCCATAATCTCTGAAGGATACTAACATATCCCTGGCAACTAACGTATGCCCTACGTCACAGAATACTCAGGTTTATACAAAAACCCTTTGGCTATGCCCTCCGTGGTCCATTTAACAGACTGTTGCTACAGGCTTCCAGCTTCCCCCTGCTCTCTATAAGCACATTTTCTATTTTTATATCCACATCATCAGTTTAAACAAATATTTGGCTGTAGTATTATAATATACTCTTTTAAATGCCTTTGTCAAGAGTATTTTTAACATGGCGGCTTTATCTGGCCAGTTAATTTTTATGTACAAGTTTTACAACCTTTTTGCCAATCCACCAGAATATAAAACCTATACATATCCCAGTAAATGCGCCAAGGCTGTCAATGCCTACATCTATGAAATTTCCGTCCCTGCCTTCCACAAAAAGCTGGTGGAACTCATCAGTACATGCATAAAATGCAGCGAAAACTTCACTACAGAATAATATCCTGAGCCTGTAAAAGTTTTCTGCACATATAAAAGCAAATGGAAGCACAAGTGTACATCCAAGAGCCATATACTCAAGAAAATGGCCTGCCTTACGCACACAATGGTGTACCAGGCCATAACTTTCAGAATTTATATCAATTATGATATCCATATACTGCTCTATTTTCTCTATCACAAGTTCTGCTAGTGGAATACTTGTGCTAGAAGAATCATCTGCTTTCATTGAAGAAAAGTAAAATATTATAACCATAATGCAAACCGCTGGAATCCAGACAGCAATATGCTTTAAAACCCATTTTATGTTAATTTTGCCTGTCATAAAACATCCCCATTTTAAACATAAATTATTATTAGCCAGCACTCTAATATATGTTACCCTTTAAAGCATAAACTGTCAATTATTTTCCATAAATTCAGTCATATATTTTCTATAATGTAAAGCAAGATTTCCCCGCTGTAGTTTATAGTTTTTCCTTTCTTCTACAGCAATAGAATTAAAGAATATTTTCCACAAATCTGCATATTGCTCATTAACATCAAGCAGGCTGTCAAGCCTTCTTTCATCATTATCCGTTAAAATCTTTATGATACTGCTGCCATCTGCACTATGGAATGAGGCCTCCTTATGGCTTTTATCATAGATAATAAAGTATTCTGCATTAAACCTGTCTGCAAAATGGGCTGTAACTAAAGTTAATACCCTGTTCTTCGGCTCTATTTTTGCCATAAGTACTGAAGGTACTCTTTTTACCTCCTGAAACCTTATAAACTCTTTGTAAAAGTGTGCCTCATTATGTACTCTCCTTTTTATTTCAAATATCCTGGAAACACATTCTAATTGCAGTGCCTTTGTAATTCCTGGCCCAATTGTAAAACCATAAGTTACAAACTGGTATATTACATTACCTCTGTCCTCTTCTTCTGAAAGCAATGCACTCATAACAAAAAAATATGCTTCATGTGATATTCTGCTCTCTATTGTTTCTAAAACATTGCCTGCTTTCTTTGCAGAAGTTTCTACTTTTATATATTCTGAAAAAAGTTCTATATTATAAGTACATCCAGAAGTTAATGGCTGTATCTTAATATAATCATGTCCATAACCTGATACACCTGCTTCAAATACAGCGCTAAGTATCCCATCAGGCGAATTTTCACACTGGTAAATCCTTATAGGCTTCTCCATACTGCACATCCTCCTGGACAGCCCTCATTACAATTTCCCCAACTGGAAATCATCAAACAATGTAAGCTGCTTATAAGTAATACTGTCTCCAAAACCTTTTACTACATCTTTTTCACCAGAAACAAGGTTACGTGTTATATAATCCTCTTCTACTTTAAGGAAATCATACATCATCCTGCCATTACATGTAATAAAATATATAGCTCTTTTTAGAACAACTCCCATTTTCTTTAGTGCGTTAAAATCCAGCCTGCCTGTTTTTCTTGCATTTACTATTCTGCCAGCAGATTTTACACCTATGCCAGGAACACGCAGCAGGGTATTATATGGTGCAGTATTTATCTCTACTGGAAAATATTCCATATGCCCAAGTGCCCAGTCACATTTTGGGTCAAGATAAGTATTAAAAAACGGCCTGCTTTCAGATAAAATCTCACCAGCAGCAAACCCATAATACCTTAAAAGCCAGTCTGCCTGGTACAGCCTGTGCTCCCTGTGAAGCGGCGGCTGTCCGCCATTAACAGCCAGGGTACTGTCATTATTAACATTAACAAAAGCTGAATAAAAAACCCTTTTTAAATCAAACCTCTGGTATAGTGCCTCTGTTACAGATAATATCTGGTAATCACTTTCACCCGTTGCACCTATAATCATCTGTGTACTCTGTCCTGCTGGAACAAAGCCCCTGCTTGTATCCGTCCTGTTCCACTGTGCCAGCACATTGCCCCTGGTACTTAAAGCTATATCTGTATTATTATTTTTAATTATATTATTATTTACATTTAAGCTGTTATCCGCAATTGTATTATTTTTTACATTTAAACTATTATCCACAATTATATTATTATTATTTAAACCACTACCTGTCCTTTTATGTGCATCCTGCTTATTATCTGCATTTCCTGCTGGAATTCCATTACTAGCCACTCCTGCAACATTTTCCAGGTTCTCCTGGTTTCCTGGAAGGCTTCTCCCCATACGTTTCTGTGTATACCAGTAAGAACTCTGGTTTCCACCTTTCATTCCAAGGACTGCCCTGCTCTCTGCCATACCAGCCTGTATCTGCCTCATAGGTGTTAAAATATTTTTTCTTGTTTTATTAGGTGCAAGTTCCCTTAACCCTGCTTCTGTAGGAAGTTCAAGATTAACACTCATCCTGTCCGCATACCATCCTGCCATCTCTACAAGCTCTGGTGAAGCTCCTGGAATTGCTTTACAGTGCACATATCCGTTAAATTTATATTCAAGCCTTAGCTTCCTGAGAGAGTCACATATTAACTCCATTGTATAATCTGGTGACTGTAGCACACCAGAACTTAAAAACAGCCCTTCTATATAATTTCTTCTGTAAAACTCCATTGTAAGCTGGCATATTTCGTCTGGTGTAAAAGATGTCCTTGGTACATCATTACTACAACGGTTAATACAATATTTACAATTAAATATACATTCATTAGTAAATAAAATCTTCAGAAGAGAAACACATCTTCCATCTGCTGCGAAAGAATGGCAAATACCTGCCGCTTCTGCTGCCCCAAGTTCACCTTTCTTGCTCTTTCTGGAAACTCCACTTGAAGTACATGCAACATCATATTTAGCGGCAGCGGATAAAATATGTAGTTTGTCTGATAAAGCAGCATTAAGTTCAAATACCATTTTTACACCTCTTCCCGTTTGCGAACATTAGTTCTATACAAAGGATAACATCATACCATGTACAAGTCAAGAGATAAATGTAAAAATAGGATAATTTCCAGTTATAATATTTATTTTGCATATATGTTATATTTTTTGTATTTGTTGCGTACAGCAGGCTTTATGTGTTCCAGCTAATATTATTCCATGACAGGCGCACTTCAGCACCGCCAGTGTTTGTATCCCGTCTTAAGTGCAATGGAGGAAACGCCAGTTTCATTCATTGCACAGGGATACTATGCACTGCTGTGTGGGCTGTCGTAGCGCAAGCGTGCCCTGTCATGGAATAATTTAGTGGAACACTGTAAACCCTGCGTCCGTCCACCAGCACAAAATAACTAGAAATTATCCCTGAAAACTATTTGTAGCTATCCTGTCAACTAGCTGGCTCATTTGTTCTTTATAGCCTGCCAGTTTTTTCTCTGTTGCAAGTTTTCTCTCATAATCTTTTGCAGTCATTTTTATATCGCTGCTGTTAATGCTCCCATGTGTGCTGTAAGCCTCTTTTTTATTTACAGGACTAGAATTACCAGTTTTATTTGCAGTTTTTTCCATTATATCCTTCTCCTTTTCCTTATTTTATTAACAACAATATTTTGCTGTAAAACTATTATTCCCTTCTAATGTTTTTTAATGTATTTTAGCTTTTACAGTCCATAATAATCCATTGTATTATTACGCAAATATAACATATTTTGTAAGTTTTATATATGAATATTGGCACTATTTTTGCAGACAATACTACAGAACTATATTATTCCAGTTGTCTGCGTTTTATAAAAATGGAGGAATTATATGCATACCCGTTCCCTTTTAAAAACCCTGTCTATTCTTTCTGTAATAACGGCTATTGTATGCCTTTCACTTAAATATCTGCTGCCACTTGTATTCCCTTTTATAACAGCATACATTTTTATGAGGATGCTGCTGCCTGCTATAAGGTTCTTAAATAAAAAGTGTGGCCTTCCTTCCTGGTTTTCTTATGGAAGTATACTGTCTGGCTTTTTCCTGTCTGCTTCTGGTGCTTTTATACTGCTTGTCTGGCTTTTATGCAGGCAGATACAGCTTTTAATTAATAATTTTCCTATATATTACCAGCTTTATAGCAGCTTGTTTTATAACTCACTGGCAAGATGCTGTAATTGTATTGACTATTACCTGAGTATGCAGAATGGTACTGCCCTGGCATTTGCCAATGAAAAACTTGCAGATATCCAGACCTGCTATATTGATAAACTAGTTAATAATGCAGGCCAGATTTTTTCTGGTTGTGTTAATGTTTTTGCACGTGTTATGGCACTTATTTTAATAATTGTAATAGGAATGATAGTTTTATGCAGGGATATTGATAAAATCCACAATGTCTATGCAAAAAGCCGCTTCTATCCACAAATACATAAGATAATGCACACCCTTAAAGAAACAGGGCTTGGCTATCTTAAATCACAAGGCATTATAATATGTGTAAACTGGTTTGTATGCAGTGTTGCTTTTATGTTAATCCAGAACCCGTATTTTATACTGATAGGGCTTGTAATATCCCTTGTTGATGCACTTCCAATACTTGGAAGCGGTATGGTGTTATGCCCTGTTGGCATATATTATATTTTTCATAATAATTTTACCTATGCAGTAATCCTTTTTGCAGCATATATTATAACTGTATTTGTGCGTGAAATTCTTGAAGCAAAGCTGCTTGGCGGCAATATGGATATACTTCCTTTTTTTATGCTTTTATCAATTTATATTGGCCTTAAAATATTTGGCATTGCTGGTATAGTTCTTGGCCCGTTTGGAGTTGTTATTATAAGGACAATTTATGAGACATTTACAGAAGCAGGCTGAAATTTTACTATTATTCCAGGATAAATAATAATCTCTGGTTAAAATGGCTTGATTAATATATCATACTGATATATAATAAATGTATCAGCATGATATATTAAAAATATAAACATATATAAATATGGAGTATAATAATGGCAAATGAAAAAAAGATTGATTGTATAATTTTAGGCTTATTAAGCCATGAAGAACTTACAGGATATGAAATAAAGAAACGTATGGACACCACCCTGAAATATTTCTGGAGCGCAAGCTATGGCAGCATATATCCTGCATTAAACGGTTTAGTTGCCCGTGGGCTTGCTACTAAAAGGAAAGATACGGTAAGCAGAAGAAATAAACTATTTTATACTATAACAGAAGATGGACGGGAATATCTTAAAAAATGGCTGGCACTGCCTGTTGAAAAAGATATGCTGCATTATGAAACTCTTCTAAAACTGTTTTTTGGAAATGAACAAGGTGCAGAACAGACAATATTACATATAGAAGCCTTTGAGGAAAAAATCAAAAAAGAACTGCCATACCTTATCAGTGCAAAAAAAATGTTAAAAGACTGCCTGGAAGAAAATAGTGCACATAAATACTATTTGCTTACAGTTGAATTTGGAATAAAAACTTATATGTGCTATCTGGAGTGGTGCAGAGAAGCCAGAAAATTTTTAACAGATAAAGGAGATTAGATAAATGACAGGACATTTTGGCTTTTCATATACAGGGTTAATATTTTTATTATTATTGTTTATTCCTAATATTATCTGGACAGGAAAAAAGCCACAGGGTTATACTTCGCAGAATGAAAATAAATTTTTTCTGCTTTTTGAAAGAACTGGCGAAATATTAGTTACAATATGTACGCTTATTTTCCAGGATTTTAATTTACATAACATAAGAACCCGTCCAGGGTGGCTTGCGGCGGCATTTATATTTATGGTGATGTATGAGCTGTGGTGGATACGCTATTTCAAAAGTGAACATACCCTGCCAGACTTCTATAGCAGTTTCTTAGGCATCCCTCTTGCAGGTGCAACATTACCTGTAATTTCTTTTTTCCTGCTTAGCATTTATGGCAAGGTTATATGGCTTTCAATTGCAACAATAATACTTGGCATTGGGCATATAGGCATACATATCCAGCACAAAATGGAATTAAAAAATACATAAGGCTGGAATAATTATTTGATGGTTAATTATGTATAAAATATCTGGCAAAAAACCTGGCAGGCCTTTTACACTTCTTATATTTTTATACCTTAAAGGTGTGTGTTTAAAAGGCTTTCCAGGTTAGATTTGTCCTTATAGCTATTTAATTGTAATAAATAACTGTGCTAAATTTTATTTAAATAAATATTTCTGGTTTTTAATTAAAATACACAAGTTCTTCTTTTGGCTTTTCAGCTTCTTCCACTTCTTCTGCATAAAATACAGGGCCTTCTTCCCCATATTCTTTCATATATTTGTATTCCATACGTGCTGTAACTGTTACGTATTGTTTATTTTTATATTCTTTCCAGCTATCTGCCTTGCACAGAAACCCCATATACTGCACGTCATCTGCACAGCATGTCATCGCAAACCTGCCAAATACTACAAATTCTTTAGGAAGTCCTGGCGCTTTCTGTATCATGCCAGTTACTTTTAATGTTTTGCCATTATAATTTTCCTGGTGCTCTGTCATATCTATATACCAAAGCCCAAAATCATCATCTTCTATATTTATCACATCAGCATTTATATCAAAAGGCATCTCTTCTTTCATTTCATAGAAGGCATCATCTTCTGACTCATAAACAATCTGTGCAGAAGGATTAACAGCTTTTATGCTTCCCCTTATTGCCCTCTTGTTAGTTTCAAGGCTGCACCTGTTTATTATAACCATCTGTGAAACCTTAAAATGCTCTACCATCATTGAAGGCATATTTTTCATATAAAGTGCAAATGTTTCATCATTTACAACAGCCAGTGTCTGGAATACTACTTCACTGTCAAAACATATGTCTTCCAGTTCATCATAAATCTGTGGTATATGTTTTACAGGCCACATGCCATTATACTCTATAATTAACCTGTCAGGCCTGTGTTTCTTTAAAAACTTTTCAAATATTTTTCCATTAAATGAGTCCTCATCCTCAATATACTCACAGGCGGAAAGCCCTTTTTGTAAAACTTCCTGTGTATATTCTTCCTCACCTTCTTCACATGCCAGTATAAGAGTTTTGGCATTGCCATCAAACATATCATCTGTCACAAGGTCACGTATAAGGCTCGTTTTACCTGCCTCAAGAAATCCCAGTATAACATATACCATCATTTCTTTTTTCTTCCTGTTAAACATAATTACCCCTCCATCACTTCTGGTTATGCTACATGGAATAATTCTTTAATAGCTTTTTCATCAAGTTTTGAGCCTATTACACATATCCTTCCTGTAAAATCAGCAGCCCCTCTTCTAAGTTCTGTTTCTTCTGGCACAAGGTCAAAGTGGAACCATTCACCCTCTGTTGAAGCAACTATTCCTTTGGCACGGAGCACCTCACCATATGTGTTGCCAGTAGAAAGTTTGTTAATAATATTTTTAAGTTCATCCTCTGTAAATTTATATGCTGTTTCAACACCCCAGCTTGTAAATACCTCATCTGCATGATGGTGATGGTGTCCATGTTCATGATGGTGTTCCCCGTCATGGTGGCAGCAACATCCTTCACCTTCTTCATGATGATGGTGGTGCTCACTGTCATGGTGGCAGCAACATTCTTCACCCTCTTCATGATGATGGTGCTGCTCTCCGTCATGGTGATGGCAACATTCTTCACTGTCTTCATGATGGTGGTGGCAACATTCTTCACCTTCTTTATGATGGTGGTGATGGTGCTCATGCTCTTCAAGCAGTTCTTTCTCAAGTGTGTTGGTTTTTTCCATTGCTTCCAGTATCTGCTTTCCATCTATATTGTCCCAAGGAGTTGTAATAACTGATGCTTCAGTATTTTTTTCACGTATAAGTTTAAGGCATATATCAAGCTTTTCATCTGATATTTTCTGTGTTCTGCTAAGTATTATTGTTCCTGCATGTTCAACCTGGTTATTATAAAACTCACCATAATTTTTCATATACATTTTGCATTTAGATGCATCAACAACAACTGCTGTACTGTTTATAGTTACATTATCCCCTGCATTTTTAACCGCCTGTGCAACATCTGAAAGTTTCCCAACGCCAGAAGGCTCTATAATAACCCTGTCAGGTGAATATTTTTCCAGGACTTCTTTTAAAGCAGCACTGAAATCACCTACAAGTGAACAGCATATACAGCCGGAATTCATTTCTGTAATCTGTATTCCAGACTCTTTAAGAAATCCTCCATCAATTCCAATTTCACCAAATTCATTTTCAATGATAACTAATTTTTCACCCTGGAAGGCTTCTGCAACAAGCTTTTTAATGAGTGTTGTCTTTCCTGCTCCAAGAAATCCTGAAATAATGTCTATTTTTGCCATTTTATACCCTCATTTCTGTACTGCTTTTTATTCATATGCTTGTACCAGGCAGCACACAGGCACAAGTTATTTTATTTAAACCAGGAATTAAAACCTGTTTTTTGTTGCTTCATACATGGCAATTCCTGCCGCCACTGGCAAATTAAGGCTGTCTATCCCTTTAAGATGCGGGATTACCACAGGTGTGCCAATGGACGCAAATTCTTCTGGAAGCCCTTTTGCTTCATTGCCAAATACAAGGGAAAATACTTCTTCTGGTTTTAAATTATGGAGGCTTGTTTCTGCATTAAGCATAAACGGGTAAATCCCCCTGTTTCCTGTTCTTTCCTGGTATTCACTAAAGCTGTTAAAATATTCAAAATCCGTGGAAAACAAAGCTCCCATTGATGCCCGTACTACCTTTGGGTCAAATATGTCAGCCGCTGGCCTTATAACAGCCATCTGGTTCAGTCCAAATCCAAGCGCACTTCTTATAATTGTACCCATATTTCCTGAATTAGAAGGATTAACAAGTACAATATGTGGTTTTGAATTATCCAGACAGCACTGGAACTTTTTGAACTCACCTATTACATAACAGTTTTCTTTCTGTGATAATATATTAAAAATCTTATCAGTATAAACAACTGGAATACCATCCTCTTTGCATATGCTATCCAGCTTATCCATTGTATCTCCCTGTTTCATTGCAGAGTGCACATATACTTTATTTACATACTCCCTTTTAAAACGGAGCAGTTCAAATGTAACCGTAATTCCAAGTGTATATGAAACAGCATCTTCTTTATGGTATCTTTTATATCCTGCCACTTAAAAACCTCCACAAAACATACTAATTATTGCCTGTTATATAGTAAACTATTTATAATTTATTAATTATAAGAATTTTTGTATTATTGGATTAGGCGGGATATCAAATGATATCCTTAATATCTTCCCTCTAAAACGAAATAACTTTGTTCCAAGGCTTATTTCAGTTTTCAGTGTATCTCTTTTGCTAGTCTTATCCATTATATCCCTGTACTCATTAAAATTATTATATTTGCCACATAATCCATATGCATCTGATACAAGATACAAAAAAATATTCTTATATTTATACCTGTCATTTAAAAAAATATATCCAAACCTCGCAGATAAAAAATCATCAATAGTATTTTCAAACTTTTCATGTATATCTTTCATTTTTAAAAATTTCGGACTGTTTACATTCTTAAATTCAAGTAAATACATTACAAAAGAAGCACACTCACAATCAACTGTTACCAGAAAATCAACTGCCTTTGGTGGTGTAGCAATATGAAGCCCTGCATAATATTCATCAACCTTTATTATTGCTATACTGCCACATCCAATTTTTTCTGATATGCCAACTGTAATTCCCTCGTCCTCAATAATATCCTTTAAATATGGAATTAATTCTTTACACTCTTTTATCTGTTGTATCATGCTGTCAATCCTCCATATTTAATTTCTGGATAATATCCTCGCGTTCATAATACAACCTCTCACTTACATCCACAAAATTCTGGTCTTCAGCACCCAGTTCATCAATTTCAATTAATTTTGAAATACTTCCCTCCTGTTCTTCTTGCATAATAACAGGCTGGTAAACATTATAATCCAGTTTTTTTCCTAAAACAAGATTATTTAACTTGTTAAAAATATAATTGCTGTGTGATGACATAATAAGTTTAACATTATTCTGGATTAATTTTGCGAAAATTTCCATTAAAGCTATCTGGTTCTGTGGATGCAGATGCGCCTCTGGTTCTTCAATAAATAATACTGGCTTCCTTTTATCTTCTTCCCTGTTCTCTTTTTTTATAATAAATTTCAAAAATGCAACCACAGGGGTTATTTCTGAAACCATTGATGACACTTCTGTCATTTCAAAATCTGCATCTAAATTTACAGGTCTGTATATAAGGGCATTTTTACCTGTATCAAAAAAAACTTTTCCTTTTAATATATTGTCCTCTATCTCTGTATAAAACTTTTCTAAATATTTATTTGTCCCTGGCTCAATATTAGATAAAGATATAAAATAATCAGCAATAGGTTCTGATATTCCTGGAAGCTCTATTTTTCTGGTAATGTTTAGCCTGTTTTTGGACAATTCAGCTATAATAGCACCAAACGCATTCATGCCATTGTAAATACCAGACCTTGAAGCAGGTAAAAAGTAAATTTCATCACATATACTATGGATTGTACTATTAAAAGAAGAAAATAATTTCCCCATTTCTTTAAATATAAAGCTTGTAAATTCTTCCAAAGACTTAATTTCTATTCCCTAAAAAT
>CAJTRU010000007.1:68543-96132 GCA_910579085.1 uncultured Lachnospiraceae bacterium
TTGAAGATAAGCATATCGCAATACCCTCCTTTTACCTGGTCTATTATTCCATTTATTTCTTTATTTTTTAAATTAATTTTAAATTTATATTTATTAAAATCTATACTTATAACAGGATTTTTCTCCAAGGTTTTATCCAGGTTTCCAAATGTGTTATTACAGGAATTTATAAAATCTGGCATTATTATTTTACTTAATATATGATAAAATATTTCTTCTAATAAAGGCAAAAAATCATTATCCATAATATTGTTTTTTGCAAAATCATAAGTTGTATTTTGTAATTTCTTATTTATCATATCTAACATTTTTGAATTCTCAAACAAAAATACATGAATATATCCAGAATATTCACCATCTTTTCCTATAATAGTTTTTAACAAAAGATATATAATCTGCATAGAATAGGATTTGCCTATATTATTATTTCCATAGATTAAAGTCAGGTCTCTGTCTAAATTACAAACAAAGCTGCTCACTGGCCCAAATCTTTTAATTTCTATCTGCATAATTCCTCCTGCCTTTCATATCTTATAAAAATAATTTAAAACCATACAGGAAAAAGAGAGGGTATAAAACCTCTCTTATAAATTTCCTATGTACATCTTATAATTACCAAACACTTAAAACCCTTATTATGTATCAAAGAATATATCTACAGATAAATCCCCGGTTTCTGATGAAAATGGTATACTGAATAATTCTTTGCCATCGTCCTGGTACTGCCCGCCAACGCAGTATGATGGCGGTGTAATATCTATAATTATATTGCTGTTCGCAAATACCGTTGCCGCATTGCCAGCTATCATATTTCCAAGTTCAGCTATGGCACTTTGTCCTAATTCATCTATAGTTTCAACTGGCATCATAACCATTTTAGAAACAATGCCAAGTGCTGTATCATGGTTTATATTCAATATTACTTCGCCTGAAAGGCCTCCAAACAAGCCAAGTTTAATAAGTGAACTGTCTGGCAAATAACTGCCTTTTTTTAATCCTGGTTTACCTATCTTTAAATCAAGCATACACATATCTTTCATAATCTTGCATACTGAAATAATAAAAGGATTTACATGTTCTGCTTTCACTACATCACCTGCCATTAATTTAATATAGTAAGTATAACAAATTAGGTTTATTCTGTAAACGTAAAAATCCAACAAATTATTTGAAACAGCGCTTTATATATAAGTTTAAATTGCATATTAAATAAGGGATGGCAGGCACAAGAACACCAAAGTGTTCCTGGACCCAGTTTAACCTCATTAAGCCAGCATTTTTAAAGTGCATGCTTTTTGTATATAATAGCTAAATTTCAAATTTTTCCCAGAATTCCTGGCTTATGCTTACATCACAATCTTTTAGCCATCCAGCATATTTTTCTTTAAACATGCTTGTCTGCCTTTCTTCTATTACCTTTTCTTTATAAGCATATGTGGCATCTTCATTATTACTGTTTACACAATAAATAATAAAATATCCTGTTGTGCCATTGGCATCTTTGCTTTCTATTACTTCACTGAATTTGCCCTTTTTAAGCTTTAATGCTGCCTCTGTTGCTTTTTGTCCAAGCAGTTTGCTGTCCCTGCCTATTGTTGCGCTTGCAGTTTCTGCATCTGTATTTTCTTCTGCAAATAACAGAAAATCTGGTGCCTTTTTTGCTTCTTTTAAAAGTTTGGCCGCCCGTTTTTCTGCTTCCTTCTTAGTTGCAGCATCCATTGAAATAGAAGTACCATTTCTGTCCCTGCCTTTTGTCACTATTTCAATATACTGTATATCAGCCTGCCTTGCTTCTTCGTCTGTAACAACTGTATCTGCTTCATCTGTAGCTACATAAAACATTTTTTCCGCAAGTATGTTATCTTCGTAAAGTTCTGCCATGCTCTGTATTCCCAGACAGTATTTTTCTTTATCTTTTGCACTGGCACTGCCTGCAATTTCTTCTGCATGTCTCATAGCTTCGTCTTTTTCATCTGATGTAAGTGTTACCCCCATTTCATCTGCTGTTTTCCTTATAACTTTTAACTGCGTAATAACATTCACAATCTCCTGTTTTGCTTCATCACCTATTGTTGTATCTTTATTTATCTGGTATTTCCATAATCCAGGACCAAAACTTGCTTCATACTGGCACTTTAACAGGTAGCAGTAATTGCGCACTTCACTATATTTAACACCTGTATCCCCTGCCTTTATTACTATTGATGTATCTTTAATCCCGCCTGTTTCAAGTTTTGCCTTCTTTTTAGTACCATTTGTTTTACTGCATCCTGGCAGCAATGCAACTGATGCCAGGATTATACAAAGCAGGCAAATTATTCCTGGAATATATTTTGCAGTCCTATTTATCTTCATAAAGGCCTCCTATGCTTTTTATAACACTTTCTACAATATGGAAAATGCCATCTGTTGTTAATAGTTTCTTTTTCTTAAGCCCGCTTTTGGCTGATGAGGCATAGTGGCGTATAACAGGTTTTGTACTGTCCTCTTTTCCTATAAGATAATTAAAATATGGTTCTTCGGACTGTACATATTTAAGCATCCCCTGGTACTCCTCTAACATAGCTGTTATACCATCTGTATTCCATGATACCCCGTTATAAGGATAAAACCTTATGCCATCAGGTTTTTGTATTATCTGTGTTATATATGCCTTGTGTGCATCAGCTTTTAAAAGCGCTATTCTTAAAAGGTTTTCTGCTGCCACTGGTATATCGCCAAACCTGTCTGTAAGTTCATCCTGCATGTCTGAATATTCTTCAACCGTTTCAATACAGGCAATGCGCTTATACATATCAAGTTTCTGGAATTCACTTTTAATATAAGTATTGGATATAAATGCACTAACAGAAATATCAATGGAAGTTTCAAATTCTTCGCTTGTCTTTTTCTCACCTTTAAGCATACGTACAGCATCATTTAACATTTTGCAGTAAAGGTCATAGCCTACTGCCTCCATATGACCTGACTGGGCTGCACCAAGCAGGTTGCCAGCTCCTCTTATTTCAAGGTCACGCATTGCAACTTTTATGCCTGAACCAAGGTCTGTAAATTCTTTAATTGCAGCAAGCCTTTTTTCTGCTATTTCTTTTAACATTTTATCACGTTTATACATAAGGAACGCATATGCAGTACGGTTTGAACGCCCGACCCTGCCACGGAGCTGGTATAACTGTGACAGCCCCATCTGGTCAGCATTATCTATAATTATTGTATTTACATTAGAAATGTCAAGCCCTGTTTCTATAATTGTGGTTGAAACAAGCACATCTATTTCACCATTTATAAATGAAAGCATAATATTTTCCAGCTGGCGCTCACTCATCTGTCCATGTGCAAATGCTACTGAGGCATCAGGTACAAGTTTTGCTACTTCTAAAGCAATCTCATCAATATGCTGTACCCTGTTATATACATAGAATACCTGCCCTCCCCTTGCCATTTCCCTGTTCACTGCTTCCCTTATTATCTCACTGTTATGCTCCATTACAAATGTCTGTATCGGAAGCCTGTCAACCGGCGGCTCTTCCAGTACACTCATATCCCTTATGCCTACAAGGCTCATATGCAGTGTTCTTGGAATCGGGGTTGCACTTAATGTAAGCACATCCACATCGCCTTTCATCTGCTTTATTTTTTCTTTATGTGCTACACCAAAACGCTGTTCTTCATCTACTACCAGAAGCCCGAGGTTTTTAAATTCCACATCTTTAGAAAGAAGCCTGTGTGTGCCTACTACGATATCAGCCTGCCCTTTTTTAAGCAGGGACAAGGCTTTTTTCTGTTGTGCAGGTGTCCTGAACCTTGAAAGCATCTCAACAGTTACAGGAAAATCACCAAGACGTTCCTTTAATGTGTTGTAATGCTGCTGTGCAAGTATTGTTGTTGGTACAAGAAATGCAACTTGTTTACCATCATTTACGGCTTTAAAAGCAGCCCTTATGGCAATCTCAGTTTTACCATAGCCTACATCCCCACATACAAGGCGGTCCATTACCTTGCTGCTTTCCATATCTTTCTTTGTTGCTTCTATTGCATCAAGCTGGTCTTGTGTTTCCTCAAACGGAAATAAATCTTCAAATTCTTTCTGCCACACTGTGTCAGGGCTGAACTGGAAGCCCTGCCTCTGCTGGCGTTCTGCATACAGAAGCACAAGTTCTTTTGCAATATCTTTAACAGCACCTTTGACCCTTGACTTAGTTTTCTTCCATTCTGATGAATTAAGTTTATTAAGCTTTGGTGTCTTTGCTGCTTCCTGCCCTGCATATTTCTGTAGTACATCAAGCCCGGAAACTGGCACATACAAGTTGCCCCCATCCCCATATTCTATTTTAATAAAGTCCTTTGTAACATTATCTACACGGAGTTTTTCTATTCCCCTGTATATACCAAGTCCGTGGTTTTCATGTACTACATAATCACCCACATCCAGTTCATTAAAACTCTGGATTGATTTGCCATCATATTTTTTATGCTTACGGCGCTTTTTCTGTTTTACGCCGAATATATCACCTTCCGTAATTATTACAAATTTCTGTTGTGTATACGCAAAACCTCTGTGGAGCTGCCCATATGACACCATCACCTGTCCTTCTTCTAGCGGTATGTCTGGCTTTTCCCTGTAAAATGCTGGTATACCATACTCATTAATATCTTTGCTTAAACGCTCTGCACGTATGCGTGAACCTGAAAGCAGCAGCACACGGCTGCCATCTTTACGCCATTTCTTTAAGTCTTCAACCAGCAGTTCAAAATGTTTGTTATATGAACCTGTCGCCTGCACTGATATATTAAACTGGTCTTTTGCATCCATGCTCTTAGGAAGCACACCAAGCGTTGTAAGATAAACACATTTCCTGGCAGAAAGCATGGCACTTACAGATGCAGCAGGATATAATATTCCAGTCTGTCCTGGCAGCACATCACCTTTTTCGAGCCTGTTTTCCATGCTGTCCCTGAATTCTGTTTCTGTAGTTTCCATCTTTTCATAACAGCGTGCTGGTTCATCTATAAAAAATACTGTATTTTCTGTGTCAAAATAATCAAAAAATGACTCTGCCTGTATTCCAAAATATTTTATAAAACTTTCCATTCCAATGCGGCCGTGGTACATTTCAAGTGTTTCCCTGATTTCACCAATCCTGTCTTTAAGCCGGTTCATTGCTGTATGGTTCTTCTCTTTCCTGAATTTATCCAGTATTTTTATATAATCTTTTTCAATATTTTCCATTCCTGTCTTTAATTCTTTATCAGATAGTATAATTTCTGATGCTGGAAATATTTCAACAACCCCTGTCCTCTCAATAGAACGCTGGCTTCCTGCATCAAAGGAACGTATTGTATCGGCTTCATTATCCCATAATTCTATACGGAATGGACATTCTTCTGTTACAGGGAATATATCTATTATACCTCCTCTTATAGAAAACTGCCCTGGTGCTTCAGCCTGGTACTGGCGTTCATATCCAGCCGAAACAAGATGCCCTGCAAGCCTGTCAATATCCACAATATCCTGTTCTTTAATTATGCGTACAGCATTTGCAAATGTATTCAATGACGCTACAAGTTCCATTCCCGCATCCATTGTTGTAACTATAGTGCCGCTCTTTTCTTTTATAAGGTTTTTAATTACTTTAAGCCTTTCAATACTTATTGCACTTCCATGTATGTCCGCACTATAAAAAATCACATCCTTTGACGGATAATAAAGTACATTCCTGTCAAACATGCGATAGTCTTCTACAATTTCCCTTGCCCTTATTTCATTCTGTGTTATTATTACCTTCCATGCAATATCCTGTGATAACCCATAGGCCAGATGGCACTTCTGTGTATCAATACAGCCAGAGACCTGTACTGGCAGCCTGTTCCTGCCAATACATTCTAGGGCTTCCCTGTATGCATTAATTTCACGCAGGGGTGCAAGTAACGTTTCCATATCTCCCTCCATCAGTTATATCTGTTCATAGCTGCCCCTATATCTTCAAGCATTATTACTTTACATGCTTCCACAGTATTGTGGAGAGCTTCACGTATAACAGGTTCTTCGTTCCTGTCAAACCTGCCTAAAACATAGTCTGCAAGGTCCCATCCCTCCCTTTTTTCACCAACTCCTATACGTATGCGTGGAAAAGCCTGGCTTTTAAGATGGGATATTATGCTTTTTATTCCATTGTGCCCCCCTGCACTTCCCTGGGCACGTATGCGCAGCCTGCCTGGTGCAAGGTTTATATCATCATAAATTACTATAAGTTCATTTTCAGGGTCAATTTTATAATAATCCACAAGTTCCCTTATGCTTTCACCACTTAAATTCATATAAGTCTGTGGCAGGGCAAGTATTACTTTCTGCCCTTCTATATATCCTTTGCCGCAGACCGCTTTATGTTCCCTGGTATTAAGTGGTATATTATATTCATCAGATATCGTGGTAACAGCAGAAAATCCTATATTATGCCTTGTGCCATTATATCTGCTTTCCGGGTTGCCAAGTCCTGCTATAATAAACATTATAATCCTCCCTGCCACATATTATGCAGCATAAATAACAAAACGGACAAACCCGTTTGTACAAAATATTGTCTAAAAGTTTTTAGTTTCATTACGTTCACCCATATGGACAGTGCTGCCTGTATACTGTGCCAGCAGGTCATTGTTTACTATATGGCGGTTATCCATTGTTTTCATTACATCCTTAATCTGCATTCCCTTTGACTCCCTTGAATCACCAAGGTTATGCACCTTATTATCCCTGAATGACAATACAAATGGTTCAAGTACATTGCTGTTATTCACTGCAATTACAAGCCCCCTGTCGCCATTCATCATTTCAACACATACACCTGGTGACAAGATATTTATGCTTGAAAGAAGCGCCTCAACAACGTCAGGGTTATATTCTACTTCATCATTCATAAGATGCCTTATGGCAACTATTTCTGAATGTGGCTCTTCATCAAAATTCATCGCTGTCATCATGTCATATGCATAAGCAACTTTCAGTACCTCTGCCCCTAGCGGCATGACTTCTGGCACTTCACCAGACTTTACAATTTCTGGATGCAGCTGCTTTATTATATCAGTTACAATCCTTATTATATCAAAGTCTAAATCCCTGTTCTGGCTGAACATTTGTAATGCAGCAACATGGTACGTATTAACCTTTGCTAAATCTTCTTTTGAAAGTTCCGCCCTGTTTTTATGCCTTAACTGTAGTGGTATAAGAAGAGTCCCTATATCATGGAGAAGGGCAGCAACTACAACATCAAGCTGGTACTTAAACTCCATTTTTAGTTTATATGTCATCATTGCACAAAGTATAGCAGTATTTAATGTATGTTTATATACATAATCTTCCTTACTTCTGATGCTTTGTATAAAATTAATCTTCCTGTGCAATGAACCATAATTTTTCAATACTTTATTGGCAAACTGGTACATTTCCTTTGGCTCTTTCCGTTTACAGATAGCATCCATAATGTCCTTTATCGCAAATACTGACATAGCCTGGAACCTCTCAAACTCAATATCATCTTCTGTCATCGGAGGCACAGGTTCTGCTGCCTCAAGTATATACACACCAATAAGCCCAAAATTCATTATGCTTACAATACCCTGGCTTGAAAGCTTTGAGTTTCTTTCATATAACATAACCCCGCTTTTATTATATATTGGTTTAGCCAGTCTCATGCCCGGCCTGAGGTCATCAGATTTTACAAATAACATATTTATTCCCCATCTTTCTTCATTTTGGATGCCTTCCTCAAAATCCAGAAAGCATTAATAACTAATTGTTAATCCTGCACCATGTTTTCTGGTACAGGATTACTTTAACCCCATCAGGCAGCCATTGCATATTATGAATACCCGCCCCTGGCTATTTATGTATTTTACCTAATTCTTGTTTTTCTCTGCCAGATTGCTTGTAACCCTGTTGTAAAGTTCAAGTGCAGCATTATAACCCATCTTTTTCTGCCTGTGGTTTACTGCTGCTGATTCACATATAATTGATACATTCCTTCCAGGCCTGATAGGAATAGAATGGCATACTACTTTATTGCCAAGGAATTCTATAAACTGCTCCTCTAAGCCAAGCCTGTCATAATCCTGGTTTTTATTGAACTCTTCAAGCTTAATTACAAGGTCAATCTGCTGCTCATCTTTTACGCTTTCCACACCAAACAGAGACTTGGCATCTACAATGCCAATGCCTCTAAGTTCTATAAAGTGCTTTGTAATTCCTGGTGAGCTTCCCATAAGTGACTTGTCACTTATCCTTCTAATCTCAACAACATCATCTGATACAAGACGGTGTCCCCTGTGTATTAGCTCAAGTGCCACTTCTGACTTGCCTATGCCGCTCTCACCCATTATAAGTATTCCCTCACCATATATATCGACAAGGACACCATGTACTGAACACCTTGGTGCAAGTTCTGCATTAACCCAGCGGATTATTTCTGCCATAAATGGTGATGTAGGTTTTTTTGTCCTTAATATTGGCACATTGTAACGGTTGGCAAGTGCAGTTATCTCGTCATCAACCCATATTTCACGGCAATAAATTATACATGGCGGTTTTGGTGATTCATCACTGCCAGCCATTATCCTCTCCATCATTGCAAGGCTGTGTTCCATGCCTCTTTGCTGCATATATGTATGTTCAACATGGCCAATTATCTGTATTCTCTTGGAATCAAAATAATCAAAATATCCTGCTAGCTGCAATGCAGGGCGGTTTACCTCATTCTGTGTTATAAATATGTTGTCTGTATCAATATCTGGTGTACAATTTTCTAAGTCAAGCTGTTCAATCAGTTCCTTTAATGGTACTTTGTAAGTTATGTTCTGCATATTCTCCTCCTTTTTTATACAATTATTTTTATACCAGGCCGCCATTGGCGGCACAACCCTTTCCATATCCTGCCATATATTATTACTTTACTGGTGGAAGAACTTATATACATTAGCTGCTGCTCTTTCATTCATGCTCCCAACCTGTGAAAGTTCCTCTGTTGTTGCATTTCTTATTGCCTCTATTGACTGGAAATGCTTCATAAGTGCTTTTCTCCTGGCAGCACCTATCCCGCTTATATCATCAAGAATTGACTTAACCTGTTCCTTGCTTCTTAATGAACGGTGGTATTCTATTGCAAACCTGTGCACTTCATCCTGTATCCTTGTCATAAGATGAAAACCTTCACTATCTGCCTGTACTGGCAGTTCATGTCCCTTAAAGAAAAGCCCCCTTGTCCTGTGCTTGTCATCTTTAACCATACCACATACAGGTATGGCAAGCTTCAGGCCTTCTAAGACTTTTTCTGCAATATGCACCTGCCCTTTGCCTCCATCCATCATTATAAGGTCTGGAAAACGTGTAAAACTGCCCGTTTCCTTTAAAAGCCCTTTTTCTTCCAGTTCTGCCATCTCTTCTATGCCGTGGCTGAACCTTCTTGAAAGCACTTCATTCATGCTTGCATAATCATCAGGCCCTTTGACAGTCTTTATCTTGAACTTACGGTAATCACTTCTCTTTGGCTTGCCATCTTCAAATACTACCATAGAGCCAACTGACTGGAAACCATTGATATTAGATATATCATATGATTCAACACGCGAAACATTTTTTATGCCAAGCCATGAACATATTTCTTCCATAGCCCCAAGTGTACGTTTCTCTTCCCTTTTAATTCTTTCCATATCCTGTGTAAGCACAAGCGCCGCATTTTTATGGGCAAGCTCTACAAGCCTTTCCTTGCTGCCTTTCTTTGGTACAACCAGACGCACCCTTCCCCCTCTTTTACTGCCTAGCCACTGTTCAATAAGTGATGCATCTGCTATACTATATTCTACCATGACTTCACGTGGAATAAAAGGAGTTCCTGCATAAAATTGTTTAATAAAATCCTGTAAAACATCCTCTTCCTTTTCACCTGAAGTCCCATTAAGGTGGAAATGGTCACGGCCTATAAGTTTGCCATCACGCACAAAAAAGACCTGTACTACTGCCTCCTCCAAAGTCCTTGCAAGCGCAATAATATCCCTGTCTTTCCCTTTAAAATCCGTAATTTTCTGCCTTACAGCCATTTTCTTTACACTGGCAATCAAATCCCTGAACCCTGCTGCTTCTTCAAAGGCAAGCTTTTCAGATGCCTGCATCATTTTTTCCTGCAAATATTCTGTTACTTCTTCATAATCCCCTTCTATCAGTTTTAATGCTTTCTTAAAGTTCTCCTGGTATTCTTCTTTGGATATTTTGCCCTGGCATGGTGCACTGCACTGGCCTATATGGTAATTAAGGCAGGGCCTCTCCTTTCCAGTATCTCTTGGAAGAACTCTTCTGCATGTTCTTATCTTGTATATTTTATGTGCAAGTTCCAGTGTGTCTTTTGCTGCGCCTGCACTTGTAAACGGCCCGAAATACCTGCTTTTATCACGTTTCAGTTCCCTTGCTATTAAAAGCCTTGGGAAATCTTCTTCAATAGTTGCTTTTATATATGGATAATTTTTATCATCCTTAAGCATTGTATTATATTTTGGCTTATGTTCTTTTATAAGGTTACTTTCCAGTACAAGCGCTTCAACTTCTGAATCTGTTATTATATACTCAAAATGGTCTATCTGTGATATCATTCTTTCTATCTTAGGGGTTACATTGCGTCCTGCCTGGAAATACTGCCGTACCCTGTTTTTTAAACTTATTGCTTTACCTACATATATGATAGCATCCTTTTTATCATGCATAAGATAAACACCTGGCTTTGCAGGCAGCTTTTTTAACTCTTCCTCCAAATCAAACATAGGACGCCTCCATTCTGTAGTTATATTTATTCTTTGTTAACAGCACTTCAATTATACAAAAAAGACAGAGCTATATCAAGTCCTTGCTTATCAGCTCATATCCCCATACAGAAGGCTTTGTGCTTCCATCTGGAATTAGTTTATGCACTAACTGCTGTTCCTCATACCATCTCTTAAAACTATCCTTGCCAACACAGTACAGCCTGATATGGATATCCTGGTTTACACGCACCAGATACAGTTTCCCATCTTTTTGTACAATATGTATCTTTCCAGGAAGGTAAGTTCCTGTATATTTCTGGAGTTCTTTTGGCGGCAGTAAAATGCTCTCCTGCCTGCGTGAAGCCTGCGCCTGCCTTCCATGCAGGATTGATGAAATACCATTTCCAAAGCGGTACTGGTCTATTGACTCTGTATTTGACATAATTATTATACAAATATCTTCATCAAAATAATACTGCGTATATGCAGAAACACCTATACAGTCACCACCATGGCAGTATTTAATCCTGCCTCCTTCATTATGCCTTTCTAAACCATAACAATAATTGTTTTTATTTTCTGATAAATAAATTCCATATGCCTGTTCTGATAAAATCTCTTTGTTTTTCAGACATTTATACCATTTCCATAAATCATCACAATTTGTAACAAGCGCTCCTGCCCCAATGCTAAACAAATTATTTGTGTATGGCACTTTTACAAGCACATCATAATCATGCAGGTAATTGTCTGCTTTGCCAGAAATTATATCCTTGCCGTTATCAAATATTGTATTATCCATTCCAAGCCGTGAAAAAATATTTTCATATAGAAATTCATTATAAGACTTGCCTGAAACATTTTCAATAATCCATGCAAGCAGGTTATAATTAGAATTGTTATAATTAAATTCTTTTCCTGGCTTATTTACAGGTTTCTTTATAATCCAGTTTCTAAAAAACTGTTCTTTATTATAAGGCAGCCTGTCTTCATACACATAAAAATTATCTTCAAAATTATAATTGTTGCACAGCCCTGATGTATGGGACAATAAATCATGTACAGTTATTTCTTGAGGAAGCAGCATATTGCCTGGTAAATACTTGCCTGCTTTCCCATCCAGTTCCAAAAGACCCTTATCATATAGTACCATAATTGCAAATGCAGTAAACTGTTTTGTAACAGATGCAATGTTAAACCTTGTCTTTATATTATTTTTTATGCTAAATCCGATATTTGCATAGCCGCGGCTTGTTTCAAATATAACTGAACCATTTTGTATAATCCTTATCACACCAGAAAAATCCCAGTAATCCATTTCAGCCCTGGTATATCTTGCAAGCTCTTCCTGTATATCCATAATAATCCCCTATGCCCTTTCCAGAAACCAGATACAATATATTTTAATTATACAAAAAAGAACCTTTTATATCAAGTGTGATTATGATAGAATAATATTATGATGCAATGAGTAGTATATAATAAAAAAGCATACCATCTGGTATGCTTTTTTATTTATTGCGGATTAACTGCAGTAATACTTACAGGCATTATTTTTCCCATTAAATCCACATTTCCTTGTATATTTATATTACCCTCTGATATTTCTATTATACCCGTAAAATCATTATACTCCATCATATAAAGTGCAATATCATACCTATTTAGAACACTGTTATCTATTTCCAGGATTCCTCCTTTATATGGTACATTATTAAAGTATATTTTGGGTGCATACAATGCCCAGTCCCATTCACTGCCGCCATTGTCCATCAGCCTGTCAAATACGCTGCTGTCCCCTGTAACCTGGAGGTTTAATAAACCATTATCTAATGACAGCTTTATATTTCCAATACCAAATTCTGTACCATCAATTTTAAAAGAACCCATATCCATATTACCCACTCCTTATCCACACACCCCAGGTTATTGTACTAGTTTTCTGGCAATGCCTTGGTTTCTTCTTTTTCTGTATCTTCTTTCCCTGTATCTTTCTTTTCAGGTTTTGGTGTCATAAATTTATCTATAACATTTACTATTCCATCTTCATCATTTGATGCTGTTACATAATCTGCCATTTCCTTAACTTCCTGCTGTGCATTTCCCATTGCCACGCCCATTCCTGCAAAACGCAGCATTGGCAGGTCGTTATAGCTGTCACCTATACATATAACCTTTTCACGTGGTATTTCAAGATGCTTTATAAGCTTTTCAACCGCAACCCCTTTATCTACGTATCTTGGCAGCAGTTCAACAAAAAACGGGTCTGACCTGAATACATTCATCCTGTCCCCAAATTCCTTGTCCATAATCTTTTCAACCTCTGCCATGTGTTCTGGAGTACCACTTAAAAGGAATTTATTAAATGGGAAATTTATTGCCTTAACGAAGTCATTTGTTTCATTTATTGTAACCTCACATGCTTTTGCATCAATCTCTATATATTCATTAAGTCCATTGCCTGAAATAATTTCTTTAGTATTGTCATTATAGACAACAATGCCCACACCAGCTCTTTTAGCTGCTTCATAAACAGGTTTGACCATTTCTGGTGATACCATCTGGTTATAAATGCACTCACCTGTTTTGCAGTTTATTACTGTAGTGCCATTATAGGCAATAACATAACCACCATACTGTTCAAGTGCAATACTTGAAGCTGTCTTTCTTATCCCTGCAATAGAACGGCCTGACGCAATTGCAACTGTCTTGCCACGTTTCTGCGCTTCAATTACTGCCTCTTTTGTCTTTTCTGAAATCTGTTTATCTGAACCAACAAGTGTGCCATCAACATCAAGCACAAGCATGTTATAATTGTCACCTTCTGGTTCTTCAATGCCTTTAACTTTACGGAAAATTTTCATAAACTCTTTACCTGTAATTGTTTCATGCTCAATAAGAAACTCTGCAAGGCTGTCAAGGGCAGCCCTGTCACCTGATAACAGTTTCTCTGCCTTGTTATAACACTCCTTAAGTATACGCATAACTTCTTCATCTATCTGGGCTTCTGTAGCATCACCACAGTTTAATACTGTGCGTCCGTCAAGGTATTTGCCTTCCACTGACTCAAGCCCTATCATCCCAAATTTTTCAGTCATGCCGTACTGTGTCACCATAGCCCTTGCAAGCTGTGTAGCCTTTTCTATATCATTTGATGCACCTGTAGTTACTGAATTAAATACAACCTGCTCTGCTGCACGCCCTCCAAAAAGTGATACTATACGTGTAAGTATCTCATCTTTGCTCATAAGGTACTTTTCTTCCTCTGGCACTTGCATAACATAGCCAAGTGAACCCATCGTCCTAGGGACTATTGTAATCTTCTGTACAGGTTCTGAATTCTTCTGCAATGCAGCAACAAGCGCATGTCCGATTTCATGGTATGCAACAATCCTTTTCTCTTCTTTACCAAGTATCCTGTCTTTTTTCTCCTTGCCTGCAATTACAACCTCAACAGCTTCAAACAAATCAGACTGGCTTACAGCCCTTCTGCCTGCCCTTACTGCCATAATCGCTGCTTCATTTATCATATTGGCAAGGTCTGAACCAACCGCACCACTTGTAGCAAGGGCTATTGCATCAAAGTCAACAGAATCATCCATAAGAACATCTTTTGCATGTACTTTTAATATATCAACCCTGCCTTTAAGGTCTGGCTTTTCTACTATTATCCTTCTGTCAAAACGTCCAGGACGCAGAAGTGCTTTATCTAATACTTCTGGCCTGTTAGTCGCACCAAGTATTACAAGCCCTTTTGAACTGTCAAAACCGTCCATCTCTGACAATAACTGGTTAAGTGTCTGCTCACGTTCATCATTGCCGCCACCATACTGCGTATCACGGCTTTTACCAACTGCATCAATTTCGTCTATAAAAATAATACATGGTGCCATTGCCTGTGCCTGTTTAAACAAATCCCTTACCCTTGATGCCCCGACACCTACAAACATCTCAACAAAGTCTGAACCTGACAGTGAAAAAAATGGTACTCCTGCTTCGCCAGCAACGGCCTTTGCCAACAAGGTTTTACCAGTTCCCGGAGGCCCTACAAGAAGCGCACCCTTTGGAAGCCTTGCACCAATATCTGAATATTTCTTAGGGTTATGGAGGAAATCCACAAGTTCTGTAAGGGACTCCATAGCCTCCTCCTGCCCTGCTACATTTTTAAATGTAACACCTGTTTCTTTCTGTACATACATCTTGGCAGTGCTCTTTCCTACCCCCATAACTCCTCCTGAACCTTTGGACATCATGCGGAATATAAAAAACAGCCCTCCCCATAAAAGCAGTATAGGTACCAGCGTTGTCACTACCATATACAGTATGCTTGACGAGCCGCTTGGTATCTCTTTTGAAAACCTGACCCCTGCATTGCTTAACCTTTCAACAAGATTATAATCCATTGAAATAATACCTGTATAATAGGTAATCTCATAAAGGGTGCTGCCCTGTGCCACAGGTACTATTTCTAATTTATCAGAAGAAAGCACTACCTCTTTAACCTGGCCATCTTCAAGCATTTTAATAAACTGGTCATAGGTTATTTCTTTATTAGATGCTTTCTCCACCTGGCTGTTCATAAATGAAAATACCAGGAACATTCCAAGAGCAGCCACAAGACATATAATTACACTTCTTTTATTCTGGCTTTTCTTAGGGTCCTGCCTGTTATTATTATTTTCCAAAATTGCGCCTCCTTTGTCTCCCTCTAAGGTGTTATACTTCCACATTATAAAGCTAGCTTGGAGATAAATCAATATATTATCATGTGAATAATGTTTGAAATTTCTATTTTTTTAATAAAATATTGCCACCCATGTATCTGCAATCTGGCAGTTTCCTTCACGCAATTAATTACAGTGCAAAGAACCGGCAGATTAGCAGTTCATTTTTAAACAAGCAAAATGTGGCTGCTTTAGCGGACATGCAGGTGTAGCAGTACATATTTTGCGGATGTATAAGCCATCTGGATTTATCAATCCTGTTATCTGGCGTTATATTAAATTTACTATTTGTACAATAATTTTTTAAATAATGATTGAACATAACCTGGTTTATGCGTTATAATAAGAAAATATTGCAAAAGTAAAACCCATAATACGAGGAGGATAATTTAATGGCTGTCAAATATGTGTTTGTTACTGGAGGAGTTGTATCAGGCCTTGGCAAAGGGATAACTGCTGCTTCCCTTGGAAGGCTGCTTAAAATGCGTGGCTATAGTGTCACAATGCAGAAATTCGACCCATATATAAATATTGACCCTGGCACAATGAACCCTGTACAGCATGGTGAAGTATTTGTTACAGATGATGGTGCAGAAACTGACCTTGACCTGGGGCATTATGAACGTTTTATTGATGAAAGCCTTACTAAACAGTCAAACGTAACTACTGGCAAAGTATACTGGTCTGTTTTAAATAAAGAGAGGCGTGGTGACTATGGCGGCGGCACGGTACAGGTAATACCACATATTACCAATGAAATTAAAAGCCGTTTTTACCGTAATGATGGATGCAAAGAAACACAAATTGCCATTATTGAAGTAGGTGGCACAGTTGGTGATATTGAAAGCCAGCCTTTCCTTGAGTCTATACGCCAGTTCCAGCATGATACAGGCCATGAAAATGCTATCCTTATACATGTTACCCTTATTCCTTATCTTCATGCATCTGGTGAAATGAAAACCAAACCTACTCAAGCAAGTGTAAAAGAATTACAGGGCATGGGAATACGTCCTGATATTATAGTATGCCGCACAGAATATGAACTTGAGCAGGGACTCAGGGACAAAATCGCCCTTTTCTGTAATGTCCCTACAAAATGTGTACTACAGAACCTTGATGTTGAAACTCTTTATGAAGCACCTCTTGCAATGGAAAAGGAACACCTTGCAGATGTTGTATGTGAAAAACTAAACCTGGAATGTCCTGCACCTGATATAACAGAATGGCAGTCAATGGTTGACAATATAAAACATCTTGATAAAGATGTTACTGTAGCCCTTGTTGGCAAATATACAACTCTTCATGATGCTTATATAAGTGTTGTTGAATCATTAAAACATGGCGGCTTTGCACATAAATGCAACGTAAATATTAAGTGGGTACCTTCTGAAGAACTTACCCCGGAAAATGTTGGCGGAATATTAGGCGACGCAAGTGGAATTCTTGTTCCAGGTGGCTTTGGCGACCGTGGGATTGATGGCAAAATTGCTGCAATACAGTATGCCCGTGAAAATAATGTACCTTTTCTCGGGCTCTGTCTTGGAATGCAGCTTGCAATAGTTGAATTTTCAAGACATGTGGCTGGTTTCCATGATGCACACAGCATAGAACTTGACCCGCAGACAACACATCCTGTAATCCACCTGATGCCTGAACAGGACGGAATAGAAGATATTGGTGGTACATTAAGGCTTGGTTCTTACCCATGTGTGCTCGACCATGCTTCAAAGGCTTACTCCCTGTATGGTATTGAAACAATCCATGAAAGGCACAGACACCGTTATGAAGTAAATAATTATTACCGTGATGAACTAGCAAAAAATGGGATGCTCTTCTCAGGGCTTTCACCTGACGGGCGCATTGTAGAAATGTGCGAACTTCCAGACCATCCTTGGTTTATTGCTACACAGGCACACCCTGAATTTAAATCACGCCCAAACAGGCCACATCCTTTGTTTAAAGGATTTATAAATGCTGCCCTTAAATACCAGGACAACCATAAATAAGCCTGCTATAACAAGGCAACACAGATAAGGCATATATTTTTCCGGAAGGACAAGCTGGATATGCCATAATAATGCCAATACCCTGTTTTAAAATCTAAAAAACATAATACCTGGTGCGTTCCAGATAATACCAGCAGCCAGGCTGGCAGTATATGCAGTTTCCTGTATTATAATTACATGTAAACTGCATATACTGTCTATAAAACAGGCTGGAACTGCCAGAAAAAATAATGTAGAAAGGCATGTATATTTTATGGAAAAAAATAATTATAAAACTGTTAAAAAGAAAAACCTCTTTCTTCCAGTTTTAACTTCAATAATACTTATGTCCTGTGCTGTTTTTACACTATGTGTTTATAACCGTTCCAACAGCGCAAAAGCCTTAGAAGAAACAAGTACATCTGGTAATACAGTTTCTTCCTCTGCTATTGGTATTACAGATAATACAACTAATACAGAAAATGAAGACAGTACAACCAGCCCTGGCAGCTCTAATATTAAATCTGCCCCTCCTGGTGAGCTGCATGGGGTATGGATTTCATTCCTTGACTACAATTCCAAAGGCTATACAAGGGAGTCCTTTACCCGCCAGACAAAAGAAATGTTTGATACATGTAAGGAAAATAACTTTAATACTGTATTTGTGCATGTAAGAATGTTTTCTGATGCAATGTATAATTCCAAATATTTCCCATGGTCTAAATATTCATCTGGTAAAATTGGCAAAAGCCCTGGGTTCGACCCTCTTTCAATTATGGTAGCAGAAGCCCATAAACGCGGATTAAAAATCCATGCATGGATTAACCCATACCGCATAACCAAAGACACCACAAGTAATTCAGCACTTGCCAGGTCTTCATATGCATACAAATGGCGTAATTCAAAATCACCATCACTTAGGCGTAATGTCTTAAACTATGGTGGCCAGCTTTATTTTAACCCATCAAAACCTTCTGTCCAGAACCTTATAGTTAATGGTGTAAAAGAAATTGTTAAAAACTATGACGTTGATGGCATACACTTTGATGATTATTTTTATCCTAACCTTGGTACATCATATAGAAAGAATTTTGACGCAAAAGAATACAATACATATGCCAAGAACAGCAGAAAAAATGGCAAAACTCCTCTTGGCATAGTAGCATGGCGCCGCAATAATGTAACAAAACTTATCAGAAATGTTTATTCATCAGTAAAGAAATTAGATAAAAACTGTATATTCGGAATAAGCCCTGCTGGTAATATTGATAATCTTTACCTTAAAAATAATTACTATTGTGATGTTAAAAAATGGATGGGCAGCACTGGGTATATTGATTATATCTGTCCACAGATATACTGGTCTTTTAAACATCCATCATGTCCGTTTAAAAAGACATTAAAAACCTGGACTGCTGTACCAAGGCATAAAAATGTCAAGCTCTACACCGGTCTCGCCGCCTACCGGGCAGGAATAAGCAGCAAGGAAGCCAGCCTTATAGGTGATAAAAGCTGGGCTAAAAGTAATACAATATTAAAACGCCAGATAAAATATTCACGTAATACTGGTGAAACAGACGGATTTATATTCTTTGACTATGCAGACCTGAAGCGCAGTTCTGCCCGCAAAGAAATTAAAAATGCCGTAAGCCTTTTTAAATAACTGCAAAATCCAGGAATATCTGCCACCGTAAATACAACCGTAAACAATATGTGGCTGCTACACTATAAAAAATGTAACAGCCACATTTATTTTAACCCTGTTAAAAACATACCTTTCTATGCAAAGCAGCAACCAGGCTTGTTTTTATACATCCAAACATTAAATATCTGATTAAAGGAATGTAGGTTGCAGATATCATTTTAATCTATAATTTTAATTCCACTTTTCAAGCAGGCACTGGGAATTAGTGCCATAAAATATATCATCCCTGCCTCCTAGCATCTTGCATAGCTTTTCTATACGTTCCCAGTTATTATTAACATCAAATTCATAACTGTGTCCCCATATATAAAATAAAAGCTGTTCACCTTCTGCCGGTTCTGCTTCAAGAAATTTCTCCGCCAGCATGAAAAGCATCTCATCATTATGATGGCATGTACTTTCCAGCTTTAATGGTTCTTTTGGCATATCAAAGCCATGAGTAGCACCAACTGTCCTTCCATATTTAAAGCCAGCATCACTAAGATACCTGATAACATCATCATTAAAAACACCATACGCATATGCCATTCCAACAGGATACTTTCCATAAAGCCTCTCAATATTCTCTGCATCTGTAATAAATTCCTGTTTATATTCTTCCTGTTTTAAACTATCTGGCGCTATATGTTTTAATCCATGCACAGCAATCTCATGACCTTTATAAAGCTGGTTTAATCCCTCCTGCTCCATACGCTGTATATGTACACCATCTATCTCAAAGCAGCTCTCATTAGACTGTATTCCTGTATTCAAATTAAACGTTGCTTTCATGCCATAGTGGTTAAAAATATCTACAAGCTTTCTGTCCTGTTCTATACCATCATCATAACTAAATGTAAGTGCTTTCCTATATCCCATATATACATCCTCCCATTTTAAAACTCTGGTTCTGGATAAAAATATCAGGCAATACCAAACTTGTCCTTTATAACCCTGACTTCACTTTCAAGATATTTAAGACGCATAAACATAATTTCCTTCTCATTGCTGGTTTTTGCAATCTCTTCCATCTTTCTGTATAAGTCAAGATGCCCTTCTGCAACCAGCCTTATATTATCCCTGATTTCATTTTCCAGAATAAACCTCGTAGTATCCATATTCCTCTCAATAATTTCAAATCTCTTCTCAAAGCCTGTCCTTAACTCATTAATTTCATCCTTTAACTCTGTTCTTACACTAGCTATTTCATCCTTCAGTTCTGTTCTTACGCCAGCTATTTCACATCTTAAACCTTTGATTTCATCTAATATCAGTTTTGTTTCTTCAGTCATTGTTTTTCTCCTTTCTCTTTTACAGGAATTCCATTATTCCAGTCTGCACTTCCACAAGCAGAATGACTACAACAAACCCTGTAATACAGTTTCAATATATAAACATTACAATATACAATACTGGCCATTATTGTATATATAATCCTGCAGGAAATAACAGTATACCTGTTATTTCTTCAAATATACCACAATGCCACCAATTTTTCAACACTTTATTTCATATGTTGTATAGATTTATCTTTAAGAATTATTTTTTACATTTCTTTTACAAGACAATATTGCTTTATTATGACTATAGAAACAACTAGATATAACAGGTTAAAAAAGGCAATGCAAAGCATTGCCTTAATAAAGCATACAATACCTGGAGCATGTCCAGGATTGTAATGCCTTACCTGTCTTCTTACTTTTTTATTATTACACCTGTATATATTACAGTCTCTTCATAAGTTCTTCTCTCTGCTCTTCAAATCCTGGCTTGCCAAGGAGTGCAAACATATTTTTCTTATAGCTTTCAACACCTGGCTGGTTAAATGGATTAACTCCAAGTACATAACCACTTACACCACATGCAAACTCATAGAAATAGAATAACTGGCCAAGATAGAACTCATTCTGCTCTGGAACTTTTATTGTAAGGTTTGGAACATTGCCATCTGTATGTGCAAGCTGTGTACCTTTCATAGCATTTTTGTTAATAAAATCAAGTGTCTTACCTTTAAGATAGTTAAGCCCGTCAAGGTCTGCCGGCTCTTCTTCAAGTGTTATGTCAAATGAAGGTTTTTCAAGTTCCATAACTGTTTCAAACATTATACGGCTTCCATCCTGGATAAACTGGCCCATAGAGTGAAGGTCAGTAGTAAAGTCTACAGATGCTGGGAAAATACCTTTCTGGTCTTTTCCTTCACTCTCACCATAAAGCTGTTTCCACCACTCTGCTATATAATGGAATACTGGCTCATAGTTACAAAGAATTTCCACACTCTTGCCTTTGCGCAGAAGAATATTTCTTATTGCTGCATATTTAAGTGCTTCATTTTCTGCAAATCCTTTATTTAAGCAGACTTCCCTCATTGAAGCAGCACCTTCCATAAGTTTTGAAATATCTGCACCACTTACAGCTATTGGCAACAGGCCTACTGCTGTCAGTACAGAGAAACGTCCACCTACATCATCAGGTACTACAAATGTTTCATACCCTTCTTCTGTGGCAAGGCTCTTTAACGCTCCCCTCTCCTTGTCAGTTGTAGCATAAATTCTCTTTGCAGCGCCTTCTTTGCCATATTTCTTTTCAAGCATCTTCTTAAAAATACGGAAAGCTACTGCTGGCTCTGTTGTTGTACCAGATTTACTGATAACATTTACAGAGAAATCCCTGTCACCAATTACATCAATAAGCTGTGAAAGGTATGTCCCGCTCAGGTTGTTGCCACAGTAATAAATCTCAGGAGTCTTACGGATTTCACTGCTGACACTGTTATAAAAACTGTGCCTTAAGAACTCTATTGCAGCCCTTGCACCAAGGTAAGAACCTCCAATACCAATTACAAGAAGGACTTCTGAATCGGACTGGATTTTTTCAGCAGCTTTTTTAATACGTCCAAACTCTTCTACATCATATGCCACAGGAAGGTCAATCCATCCCAGGAAGTCATTGCCTGCCCCGTTTCTGCTTAAAAGAACCTCTTTTGCATCGCTTACAATCTTCTCCATAGACTTAATCTCATCATCTGAGATTACATTGCATGCCAATGAATAGTCAAACTTCACCTGATTTGCCATAATTCCTCCATTCCGTTGTTATAATAACAACATTTAATTAAATATTTTAGCAGTACGGACTGCTAATCATAAAATATCTTATATCTTATTTTATACACTTCTCACACTTAAATCAAGAAAGATTTTCCATATTCATAAAAATTTTTTAAACTGCCATGTTCCAGTCTTACAAAAGTAGTACTCACAATCAAATACGTGCTACACATACTATTTATATAATATTATACCGCAGAAATTTCCAGATTTCCAAATTTAGTAAACTGTGACAGCCATGCAATTTTTACTGAACCTGTAGGCCCGCTTCTCTGTTTAGCAATAATTACTTCTGCTACACCTTTTTCTTCTGTATCAGGATTATAATACTCATCCCTGTATAAAAACATTACCACATCTGCATCCTGTTCAATAGCCCCGGATTCACGTAAATCTGACAGCAATGGTTTTTTATCAGGTCTTTGCTCAACTGCACGCGAAAGCTGTGATAATGCTATAACTGGCACATTAAGTTCCCTTGCCATAACTTTGAGTGAACGTGATATATCTGATATTTCCTGCTGCCTGTTCTCGCCCTTCCTTTTACCTGCACCTGACATAAGCTGGAGGTAATCTATTATTACAAGGTCAAGCCCCTTTTCAATCTTAAGCCTGCGGCATTTTGAACGCAGTTCCTGTGCAGTTATTCCAGAGGTATCATCTATTACAAGATTAGAATTACCAATTTTACGTACACTTCCTACAAGTTTATCCCAATCCTCATCCTCTAAATCACCTGTTCTTATTTTTTGTGAATCAACATGTGAATTCATAGAAAGCATACGCTTAACAAGCTGCTCCTTGCTCATTTCAAGGCTGAATATTGCTATCGTGCTTCTGCTGTGCAGTGCCATATATTCTGCAATATTAAGTACAAATGCAGTTTTACCCATAGCAGGCCTTGCTGCAATAAGTATAAGGTCAGATTTTTGCAGTCCTGCTGTTTTATAATCAAGGTCACGGAAGCCTGTTTCAAGACCTGTAATATGTCCCTTCTGCTTTGCAGCCTTTTCAATACTGTCAAGTGTCCTCAGTACAATATCACGTATAGGCTCAAATCCACTTCCACCACGTTTCTGCAATATATCAAACACATTTTTCTCCGCCTCATCAAGTATATCACCAGCAGGCTGCCTGTCCATATAGCAGTTATTGCTTATACGTTCAGTTACCTGTATAAGCCTTCTTAACATGGCCTTATCATGTACTATTGCAGCATAATGCCTTATATTGGCAGATGTTGGCACACTCCCAATAAGACCCCCTATAAACTCCACACTTGACAGTTCTGGTGGCACTTCCTTCTCCCGCAGCTTATCCTGGAGGGTAACAAGGTCTGCACCAATCCCTGATTTATACATTTCTGTGAGTGCATCAAAAATTATACCATACTGCCCTTGGTAAAAGTCATCTGCTGACAACATCTCCATAGCGGCAAGTATAGCATCAGCATCCATAATCATAGAACCAATAACTGCACGTTCTGCTTCTACATTATGTGGTGGTATTCTCTTTATCGCTTCCTCCTGCATTGTAATCCTCCATCTGGTAAAAGGCATTTTATGTTACAGTAATTATTATAACAAAAATTACGCTTCCTGGACAACTACCTTCAGTTCACCTGTAACCTTTGGATGAAGTTTAATAGCAAGATTATATGTTCCTGGGCTTTTTACTGGTACATCAAGTGTCATCTTCTTTTTATCAATGTCATATCCAAGCTGTTCTTTTATAGCAGAAGCAATCTCCTTTGTTGAAACAGAACCAAAGCTCCTGCCGCCTGAACCTGTTTTAATCGAAACCTTTACAGACTTATCCTTTAACTCATCTGCAAATGCCCTTGCCTCATCAAGCTTTTCCTGTGCAACCTTCTCTTCATGCTGTTTTTGGAGTTTTAATTCATTCAGGTTCTTTGCCGTTGCCTCCCTGCCAAGATTTTTCTTAAAAATAAAATTCCTTGCATATCCATCACTTACTTTTACAATTTCACCCTTTTTACCAAGTGATTTTACATCTTCTAATAAAATTACTTCCATTTTATATTTCTCCTTCCTCAATCATATTATCAATCTGTTTCCTTATAATCCCCTTTGCTTCTTCCATGCTTGTATCTTTAAGCTGTGCTCCTGCCATATTAATATGCCCGCCGCCTCCAATCCTTTCCATCATAAGCTGTACATTCACCTCATCTATGGAACGGGCACTTATATAAATCTTACCTTTATATTTAGTAAGCACAAAAGAAGCTTTTACACCATTTATATCAAGAAGCGAATTAGCAATTTTAGAAGCAACTACAGTTGGTGATTCCACCCCTTCTGACTGGCTCTCAGATATTGCATACACATTTTTATAAAGTTCTGTATCTTGTATTGCAGCAGCACGTACTTTATACTCTGTTAAATCCTCACGGAAAACTTTCCTTACCCTGACAGAGTCCGCCCCGCTTCTTCTAAGATATGCCATTGCTTCAAAAGTTCTTACACCTGTCCTGTTTGAAAAATAATTTGTATCAATCATAATTCCTGCATACATAGCCTCTGCTTCAGCAGGCCTCAGCTTAAGCCCATTGCCAATATACTGTAAAATTTCGGCAACCATTTCACATGCAGAAGACGCATAAGGCTCAATATAGAAAAGTACAGCCTTGTCAACTGCATCACCCGCCTGGCGGTGGTGGTCTATTACAACAACTGTCTGCGCCATTTCAATAAGTGCAGGGCATTCTGTATAGCTTCCCCTGTTTACATCAACAATAACAAGTACTGTACTTTCATCAACCAGGTCCATTGCCATCTCACCGCTTATTATCATATCATCTTCATATTCTTTTGTATAAAACCTTTCTTTAATCGCATGTACAGATGAATCAGTATCACCAAGCACAATATGTGCTTTCCTGTTAAGAGTACGTGCAATACGGTAAATCCCTACAGATGCACCAAATGCATCAACATCACTTATTGAATGTCCCATTACAACAACCCGTTCCTTGCCCTCAATAAGCTCCTTTAATGCATGGGCTTTAACACGCGCCTTAACACGTGTATTTCTCTCAACCTGTACGCTTTTGCCACCAAAAAACAGTTCCTGGTCACCACTTTTAATAACTGCCTGGTCACCGCCACGCCCAAGTGCAAGGTCAATAGCTGCCCTTGCCAAATCATAACGCGCTGCAAAAGTTTCCTTTCCAACACCAATGCCTATACTTATAGTTGCTATCTGCCCGTTACCAATGCTTATATTGCGGATTTCTTCCAGTATGGAAAACCTGCCTGATTTCAGTTCTTGAAGATAGCATTGTTTAAATACAAAGAAAATCTTATCCTTTTCAATCTTTTTAGAAATAGCATCAATTCCTTGCATATATTTATTTATTTTCCTGTCAATAAGAGCTGTCATAAGCGACTGGCGGACTTCATCTATACTGTCAATAAGTTCATCATAATTATCAATATATAAAAGTCCTGCTACAAGGTTTTCCTCTTCCCTCTTCTGTTCCAGCTCCATCATATCAGTTTCATCATGCAGGAACAATGAAATAATTGTACTATAGTCAACAAGCTGGTTAATATCGCTTTGTACTTCAAGCTCCTGCATTTCCTCAGAAACCACCAGGCGCATATCTGCCCTGTAATACCTGTCTTTAAATTTTACATGTACAACTTTCAGGTCATAATCACGTGGCAGTTTTTCTGTTGTTATTTCTGGAAAAATATTGCTGATATTCCGCCTTGCTGCCTTTTTATTAACAATTACTTTAATAAATTCTTCATTCCCCCATAAAAGATGGCCATCTTCATTTAAGATAGCATATGGGACTGCCAGGTTTTCAACAATTTCCATCTGGAGCTGCCCATAATTAACTGCAAATTCAATAAGCTCCCTTTGTAAACGCCTTTTACCTGTTGTTATAATTACCACACACACAACTATGTATACAGCAAAATAAAAAAGCCCGGTTAAACCTGCTTTGATATTACATAAAAATAACTGCACATCCATTGCGGCAAAAAGAACACTAAGCACCACAGGCCATCTTAAAAGTAACTTTAAAACACCCTTAAGCTTAACTTTATGGTTCATAAATACCCTCATTCTTTCTTTGTGCAATGCAATGTAAAATCCTATGCACCACACCAACAATACGCTAACTATAAAATTATATCATTATTATATTTCATAGTCAAACTTATGGTTCATCTTTCCCAGCGTCCTGATGCCCCACAAGGCAGTACAAGCCCGTTAGTAGAAACAGGCAGGCCTATCTCCTGTGCTTCTGCTCTTCCACCATACTTTTTAACTACTTCAAGGTTTAACATATAAGATAAAACTGCTGGCTGCAAACCTGTTGTATAAGAATTAACCAGTACAAATAATGGCTGGTCTGGCAATAACTGGACACAAAGTTTTAAAAATGGATGTATTTTATCTTCTATCTTCCATATTTCACCTTTTGGGCCACGCCCATAAGAAGGAGGGTCCATAATAATAGCATCATATTTCCTGCCACGTCTTATTTCACGCTCCACAAACTTTATACAGTCATCGACAATCCATCTTACAGGTGCATCTGCAAAACCAGACGCCACCATATTCTCCCTTGCCCATGAAACCATTCCCTTTGAAGCATCAACATGGGTAACACTTGCTCCTGCTGCTACTGCTGCAAGCGTCGCCCCTCCTGTATATGCAAACAAATTAAGTACATTAATCTTTCTGCCCGAATTTCTTATTTTCTCTCCTGCCCAGTCCCAGTTTACTGCCTGTTCCGGAAAAAGCCCTGTATGCTTGAATTTAAAAGGCTGCAAATTAAATCTCAGGTTCTTATACCCAATCTGCCATACATCAGGCAGGTTAAAAAACTTCCAGCTCCCACCACCTTTGCTGCTACGGTAATAATGCCCATTATGTTTTCTCCACCCTGCTGCCTTCTTCTCTGTATTCCATATAACCTGCGGGTCCGGACGTACAAGGATATAATCTCCCCATCTCTCCAGCTTCTCCCCACAAGATGTATCTATAACTTCATAATCCTTCCATCCATCAGCAATCCACATTTCAGCCTCCATCTTTAAACAATATATATTAATAAAATACTTTAACCTCCTGCTTTACTTCTGGTTATATATCCAAGTGTACTTTATCAAATGGAATTAGTCAATCTTATTCAATTTATATAGTAAGATAATTTCCAGTTATCTTTTGTTGGAAGACGGACGCAGGGTTTCTGGTGTTCCACTAAATTATTCCATGACAGGGCACGCTTGCGCTACGTCAGCCCACGCAGCAGTGCATAGTATCCCT
>CAJTRU010000008.1:0-15967 GCA_910579085.1 uncultured Lachnospiraceae bacterium
AATAAAGGCTTTTAGCCGCAGAGCAAACCACCCGTTATACGGGTGGTGCTGATTTCTTTACGCATTTGTTCAAAGCAGAATTTTATATATGCGTTCTGTACATCTTTAGATTTCCTGCGGCTTATAGGGATTTGGCATCCATTACTCATATGAAAAACGTCTTTGTCATGTATTGTTACTTCATAAAAGTTTGTGATTATGCCTTTAGAACAGCAGCAGAAATATGGGTAACTGCATAATATTTCCTCCATCATGCTATGTGTAATACGCGTTTTGGTATCGATTCCTTTTTTATTATGTAACGTAACAATATGGTTAGAATATTCCGTAAATATAATATTCCTTAAAAGAATTTCCTGTCCGTCTGGAAGTATTACTGATGTCTGGTTATTGCCAGTAACAGGTATAATACGTGAAAGCATGTTCTGGATATTTTTTTCTGAAAATGGTTTAAGCAGATAGTATTGTGCATTAACTTCGTAGCTTTCACTTGCAAATGAGTTGCTGTTAGTACAGAAAGCAAGCTGTACATTATTGTCTGTCATGCGGATTTTACGGGCAATATCAACACCTGAGATATCCTTCATATATATATCAAGCAGTATTATATTATACTTCCCAGCCTGGAAAGCGGATAAAAAATCACTTCCATTATAAAATGTATCAATAATATGTTCTGTATATTGGTTGCCAGACAGGTTCTTTTTTAGCAAATGCAGAAGTATATCAAGTTCCATTGGCTCATCGTCTACTAATGCAATTCTCATAATAAATCCTCCTGGTATATGCCCTGGTTAAAGGGCTTTTTCTAGTGCAGGTTAAATCCTGTAAGTTACATTATAAAATCAGGCATAAAGAATTACAAGTATAATTATATTTCCAGTTATCTGGTGCTGGTGGACGGACGCAGCGTTTCTGTGTCCAGCTAAATATTATTACATTCCAGGGCACGCTTCCGCTACGTCAGCCCACGCAGCGGCACATAAAGTCCATATATCCCACAGGAAACTTACGTTTCCTCCGGGACATATGGACTTAAATGCCGGCGGTGCTGAAGTGCCCCTGTCATGTAATAATATTTAGCTGGACACTGGAAACCTGCTGGCTGGCAGAATAATTCTTCCACATATAATTTCCAGTTATCCTGCTGTCAGGTGTTTTGCTGGTTTATGGGTTTGTAATAGTTTGCAATGGCAGGTTTTACGTGCCAGATACCAGAAATATTACATACAGGGGTACTTTAAGCCCGTCGGCATTTAAATCTGGTTTTTTCAGATTTTATGTGCCGTTGCGTGGCTTATCGTAGCGCAAGCGTACCCCTGTTATGTAATATTCTGGCTCTGGCACAGTAAACCGTCCGTAAATCCTTGCCAACTGGAAATTCCCAATTAACCACTTGGGTCAATTTTTGTCCGCTTGGGTTATCTGTATTGCTAATATCCTCTTTTAACAATATTATGTAAAGCATGGTATTAAAATATTAATAAATTAAATGGGAGGCATAAACATGGTTAAAAGAGTTTTTAGCATTATTGTTGCTATAGCTGTAGTTTTAAGTACATTGCCAGGTAATGCAATGGCAGCAGAAAATGAAGGTGCAATGACGCCTACACGTGTACAAAGTGAGACATTAAATTTTACAAATGAAGCAGCGGAAAATGAAGCTGAGGGCTGGAAATGGACACCAGACCCGGCAGGGGGAGGTACGCTGGAACTGGAAAATTGTTATATACAGTCAGAGATAACAGGAATTTTTTATTTTGATAATATAACAGAGCAAAAAAGTGATATAAATATTGTACTGCGTGGCAAGAATATATTAGAAACTACAAGCCAGGTATTTAATCCTATGATTACTGCTAATCCTGTTAGTGATGGCAATGCTGGATATGATAAAGTGAACTGGATAATTAGTGAGGATGGGGAAGGAAGCCTTGAAACCAGGACAAGAGAACCAGTACAGAAGGATGAATCGCCATTTGCCTTTGGTGGAAACAGTATTACAATAAAATCTGGTACTATTACATCATTAGTTGCATTTTGTGTAATTGATGAAGATTTTTGTGTAGAGGATGGATGCTTTAACATTGAAACACCAGAAAATGTAGAAATTAATGGCGGGATTTACTCTAATTATGGCCCTGTTATAATAAGTGGCGGGAAGGTGGATATTAATTCATATATAGGTATTTTTATTCCTGCCTTTGGGGATAAGCCTTTATCAGAAGGTGGCAGCCAGATGGTGAATATTTCTGGAGGTGAAGTAAATATAAAGTCAGGATATGCTGGCGTATTAATCCAGAAAAATTACCTGGAAGGGACTGATACACAGTCTGTTAATATTTCTGGTGGAAAGGTAGTGTGTGAGGCTGGCCTGGCAGGGTTTTTCTGCAAGAACTTTAATGTTTCCAATGATGGAGGCACAACTCCGCTGGTAAATGTATCAGTAAGCCCGGATTCAGAAATTCCAGCAATTTATTCCACAAAAGCAACAGTAAATATTTCAGAAGCTGTTGTTATAGTTTCTACAGGCAAAGCCCCTGCAATTCTTGGTCTGGACAGCAAGGATTCAGAAGTAGGGAACAGTCTTGTTGTTAATGGCAATAGTGGGAAAGTATATGGCACAGTGGAGATTACAGAAGATTTGTCATTGCCAGAAAATGTGGTTTTAACTGTACCACAGGATGCTGTTTTAACAATTCCAGAGGGTGTGTCCCTGAATGTGCCAGACAGTTCATCTGTACAGACAGAAAAAGGGGAATCCATTGTTAATAATGGTATGCTTGTACTGCCAGAGGGCAGTAATGTAAGCTGTACTGGTACAGGATTTATCCAGAAGGGTGAAGATTTATATACAAATAATAATGAAAAACTTTACGCTGTTACAATAAAACAGAATGGCAAGGAAGTTATAGAACATTATAAAGAAAATGATGTTGTAACATTTAGCCCGGAGGCGGACACAGATGAACTGAGATTTAAGGAATGGCAGGTAGTTTCAGGTGCAGCAGTAATAAACAATAATGCCTGGTTTACAATGCCGGCAGAGGATATTACTATAGAAGCAATTTTTGAACGTTTTTATAAACTGCTGGTGAAACAGCCTGGAGGCATAGCTCCGCCAGAATATTATAAACAGGACAGTGATGTGGAACTTGTGCCAGAGGATGCAGGTGAAGACAAACTTTTTAAAGAATGGAAAGTAACACCTGACGGTGTGGTACAGGTAATTGATAATAAGTTTAAGATGCCAGCGGGTGCGGTTACAGTAGAATCCATATATGAACAGCTTTATAAGGTTACAGTAAACCAGAATGGCAATGTAACAGAAAAATACTACAGCGAAGGAAGCAATGTGCAGCTTGTAAAAAAACCTGCTGCAGAAGGCATGGAGTTTAAGGAATGGAGGGTAACACCTGGCATACTGGAATTAACAGGGGACAGTTTTATTATGCCTGGTTATGATGTGTCAATAGAAGCAGTTTATGGCAAGATACCTTCTGTTCCATCAGAACCGTCAGAATCTTCAATGCCATCAGGAGGGCCAGTGCAGCCGTCACCTGGCAATACCCAGAAACCAGTACCGCCTGTTGCATTTCCTCCTTATGCAGTTCCAGTTGCAAATATCTGTAAAATAACTGTAACAGCAAGCCCGTCAGAGGGTGGCACTGTTACTGGGAATACAGAGGCACAGAAAGGCAGCAGCGTAACAGTGGAAGCAGTTCCTGGCAAAGGATATGTATTTACAGGCTGGACAGAAGGCGGCAAAGCTGTAAGCAAAGATGCAAAGTACATATTTACAGCAGAAAGGGATATAACACTTACTGCTGTATTTAAGAAAACATGGCCAGCGGGTGAAGAAAACACAGAAGATATATTTAAAGGAAAGATAAATGCTGCTAATAATATAAAAACTGTTTACCAGGTTTCCCTTCCAGATGGATGGGAATGGGCAGAAGAAGACAGGCAGAAAGCAATCCCTGCCGGCGGTTCTGTAAATGTTACTGCCAATTATACTGCCACGGATGCAGTGGATTATGCAAGCACATCCTTAAAGATAACAGTTACAAGGGACAAATGTGTGGAAAATCCGGAAGTGCTTTATACTGGTGATGGTGAGCATGCACCTGGATGTGTGCCAGATGGCGTTGGACATACAGAGTGCAGCATATGTGGAGATATTATAAATACAAATATAAAAGTGCCAGCAACAGGGCATACAGAAGAGCAGGTAATTACAAAAGCGGCGTATGGAAAAGACGGAAGTATTGTAACCAGTTGTACAAAGTGTAACAAGGTTTTAAATGAAACGGTAATTAATGCGGTAAAATCTGTTAAATTATCCAGTAATAAAAGCGTATACAATAATAAAAAGCAGCAGCCTGGCATAACCATAAAAGACAGCAGCAAAAAGCAGCTTGCCAATGGCACAGATTATACGGTTTTATGGGCAGATGGAATGAAAGAACCTGGTATTTATAAGATTAAAATTAATTTTACTGGACAATATAGTGGCGGAGTAGAAAAAACATATAAAATAATTCCAGAAGGAATAAAGCGTATAGGTGTAATAAGACCACGTAAAAATGGTTTCACTGTAAAATGGAAAAGGGCAAAAAAATATGTAACAGGCTACCAGATACAGTATTCAACAGACAAGAAATTTAAAAAGGGAACTGTAAAGAAAGTTAATGTAAAAAAGAGAAAAACTACTTCTAAGACGGTAAGTATAAATAAACCAAAAAAGAAATATTATTATGTAAGGATACGTACCTATAAAAATGTCAAATCCAATGGTAAAGAGGTAAAAGTATTTTCTAAATGGTCTTCAACAAAGAAAACCATAATAAAACGATAAGCAGTTCTTTATATGACAGGAATATTAAAAATCCCTGCAAGGTATTATATATTATGCCTTGCAGGGGTTTTTTGGGTTTGTTAGTTTGTTACAAAGAAGAATTAACTGTTATAAATACAGTAGTTATTACAAAATCCAAGTCCTTTGCCGTTGCCATAGCCTCTGCCATTGCTGTTGTTTCTTCCGTTACCATTGCCTCTTCCGTTACCGTTGCCATAACCTCTGCCATAGCCACAGCTGCCGTTGCCAGTCCCGTTACAGGTTTCCTGGTTTGCTTTTATTGAAGCAAGGATTTTATCTGCTTCTTTTTGTGAAAGATAGCCATTTTCCACATCTTTCTTCAGGACTTTTTCCTTAAGGTCAAGACATTCTTTCTGGAATTCTTTTAATTTGCCATTCTCTTTAGCAATAGTTCCATAAGTTTTTCCAGTTTCCATTTTTTCACGTATTACATCTTCTACAGTCCTTCCAGTAAGGCGTGCTACAATGCTTGCTGGTGTTTCACTGGCAGCCGCCTGGGTAAAAGATGGGAAAGAAAGTGTAATAAGAAGTGCTGCAAGTAAAAATGCAATAAATTTTGGTTTTTTCATAATGTTTACCTCCTTGGTTTGTTTTTATTGTACCTATACAATAATTTCCAGTTATGACGGAATTGTGTTTTTTTGTGAACGCTTTTATGATAAAATAACAGGGTGGAACACTTTTGTTTATGGATTGGGGGATTTGTTATGGGTAAGATTTTAATTGCAGATGATAATTTGCAAATCACAAAAATATTAAGTGAATTTGCCAGGAAAGAAGGGTTTGAGCCTGTAACTGCACATGATGGTGAAGAGGCAGTACAGTATTCCAGGCAGGAACAGTTTGAAATAATTTTACTTGATGTAATGATGCCAAAGAAAGATGGCTTTGAGGTATGCAGGGAAATACGTAAAACATCCAATGTGCCAATTATTATGATAACAGCAAGAGGAGAAGATTTTGAGCGCATTATGGGGCTGGATATTGGTGCAGATGATTATATTGTGAAGCCATTTTCAGGCGGTGAGGTAATGGCGCGTGTAAGAGCTGTTTTAAGACGGCTTGAACGTGCACCTCAAAATAATCTTGAAACTCTTTCATATGATAATCTTTCTGTATGTCTTGAAAAGGGATTTGTTTCTGTTGGTGGTACACAGGTGGTACTGACAAAAAAGGAACTGGAAATTCTATGGCTTTTATTAGAGAATAAGGAAAAGATATTTTCAAGGGATAATCTGTTAAACAGCATATGGGGATATGACTATTATGGGGATAACCGTACTGTAGACAGCCATATTAAAAGGCTGCGTGCTAAGCTGGATGCTGTCCCGCACCCGGAATGGCAGATTAAGACTATATGGGGCATGGGTTATAAATTTGAGGGGAAGCCAAATGAAGTATAAAATTACAAAAAGGCTGGTTGGATATTTTTCTGCTGTTTTACTAGTTTTTTCATTTATTGTGGGTATTTTGTTCCAGGCGTTGTTTACATGGCACACTGCAAGCCTGCATAAACAGGAATTAAAAGAGAGGGCATTTTCTATTGCTGGCACATTGTCAGAGTTCTGCCAGTCTGGAAATTATGGACAGGGCCGTGGCATGGGAGGCGGATATGGCGCATATTTAAGGTTTATAGATGAGATTGCTATGAGCAATGTGTGGCTTTTAGATAAAAATTTACAAAATATTGAAACAGGACATAAAGGCAGTTCATTTTCAAATGGGGAACTCCCAGACGGTGCAGAAGAAATAGTATATAAAGTATTCCAGGAAGAAGCAGAATGTATACAGAATTCCAATATAATGCCAGGAATAACTTCTGTAACTACTGGAGTGCCTGTAAAGGATGGGGACGGGGATATATTTGCTGTACTTCTGCTTCACAGTTCTATAAAAGGCATGGAGCAGGCACAGCATGATGGTATATTTATACTGCTGTTCTGTATTCTGGCTGCACTGGTATTTGCGGTTTTGCTTTCTGTACTTCTTGCACGCCGTTTTATAAGGCCTTTGCATATAATGTATAATGTAACAGGACAGATTATAAAAGGTAATTACCAGGCAAAAACATGTATTAAACAAAATGACGAAACAGGTGTATTGGCGCATAATATTGATGAACTTTCAACAAGGCTTTCTGAGGCAGAAGCAGAGAGAAAAGAGCTTGACCAGATGCGCCAGGACTTTATTTCAAATATTTCCCACGAATTAAGGACGCCTGTTACTGTAATAAAAGGTTCGCTTGAAGTGCTGGATGAAGGGCTTGTAACAGGACAGGAAGAAATGAAAGAGTATTTCCACCAGATGCTTGCGGATGTATCCCAGTTACAGAGGCTTGTTAATGATTTGCTGGAACTTTCACGCTTACAGAATACAGGTTTTAAGATAGAAAAAACAAAAATTAACCTTACAGATGTAGTTTTTGAGGTTGTACGTTCAATGCGCCAGGCAGCATTGGACAAGAATATTACTATAAATGCAGGGGATGGATTTCCATTTCCATTTTATGGGGATTATGGAAGGCTGCGCCAGATGTTTACAGTTATATTAGATAATGCAATAAAGTTTTCAGAACCAGGGCAGGCTGTGGATGTTAAAATGCAGGAAAACCAGAATGGCTGTGAAATTATAATATCAGACTGTGGGAAAGGGATACCAGAGGAATATCTTCCATATATATTTGACCGTTTTTATAAGGAGCAGTCTGGACAGAACAGGACAGGGAGCGGGCTTGGCCTTTCTATAGCAAAACAGATTGCCAGGAGGCATAACGTGGAAATAAAATGTGTAAGCAGGGAGGGGGAAGGAACAAGCTTTTTATTCAGCTTCTCCAATAATTAAAATTAATTTGTTCTAATATGCTCCAGTATTTCATATAGATAGATAAACCGGATAAAGTGTGCATTGAAGACAAACGGGTGGTGCTTTAGGCACTCTTTGTCCAGATGGCAGGATAAAAGATGTCCGGAGATTGGAGGAGCATATGAACGGATTTCAGGTATATAAGGATATTGCAGAACGTACAAATGGTGAATTTTATCTAGGTGTATGTGGTCCTGTAAGAACCGGCAAATCTACATTTATTAAGAGATTTATGGAACTGCTTGTACTGCCAGAAATTAAGGATGAACATGATAAAGAAAGGGCAGTTGATGAGCTGCCACAGTCAGCCGCTGGCAAGACAATTATGACTACAGAGCCTAAGTTTATACCAAAAGAAGCGGCGTCAATAACTCTTTATGGTGATAACCAGGTAAAAGCCAGGCTTATAGATTGTGTAGGATATATTGTAAAAGGTGCAGGAGGGCTTGAAGAGGGTGATGGGGAGCGGATGGTCATGACCCCGTGGTCTGATAAACCTATGCCTTTTACACAGGCAGCAGAACTTGGTACACGCAAGGTAATACATGACCATTCAACTATAGGGATAGTAGTGACTACAGATGGAAGTTTTGGGGATATACCAAGGGAGGCATACTATGAGCCAGAAGAAAGGACTATCCAGGAACTTAAAGCGATAGGCAAGCCATTTATTGTAATAGTAAATTCATCAAAGCCATTTAGTGAAGAGGCACAAGAAACTGTAAAAAGCATTAATAATAAATACCAGGTACAGGCAACAGCGCTTAACTGTAACCAGCTTCGTATGGAGGATGTTCAAAAAATCATGGAAAAACTTCTTGCGTCATTCCCTGTCAGCCAGGTAGAATTCCATATGCCAAAATGGGTTGAAATGCTTAAACCTTCCCACTGGCTTAAAAAGGAACTTATAGACAATGTACGTGGAATTCTGGCTAAAATTGCTGTTATAAATGATATTACATCTGATAATTTTGCTTCTGAAAGTGAATACATAAAAGAATTCAGGATTGAACATATTGGAATGGAAAATGGCAGGGTGAAGATATCAGTTGTCTTTGATGACAGCAGGTACTACCAGGTACTAAGCGAACTTGTAGGTGTACCAGTGGAAGGGGAGTACCAGCTTATCCACCTGCTTAAAGAATATGCTGCCAAAAAGAATGAAATAGGCAAAATAAGTGATGCATGGAATGAAGTACACAGGAAAGGCTATGGTGTAATAACGCCTTCAGTTGATGAAATTACAATAGACCAGCCCGAGCTTATAAGGCATGGCAGCAAATATGGTGTCAAACTTAAAGCAACAAGCCCGTCAGTCCATCTTATACAGGCAAATATTGAAACAGAAATTGCGCCTATAGTTGGCACACAGCAGCAGGCAGAAGACCTTATAGAATATATTTCAGGACAGAATTCTGAAGGCGGTGACGGTGGAATATGGGATACTAATATATTTGGCAAAACAGTGCGGCAGCTTGTTGAAGAAGGTATGGAAAGCAAGGTAGGCAAACTTACTGATGAAAGCCAGCTTAAACTCCAGGAAACTATACAGAAGGTTATAAATGACAGCAATGGCGGGCTTGTGTGCATAATAATTTAAGATAATAAAAAATAAAATACATAAAAATAAATTACATAAAAAATCCCCCGTTTAAAAGCGGGGGATTTTGCTGTTCTGGCATAAGCCAGGTTTTTTAATATAATTCCTGCAACGTATCTGTGTTTTTATTCAACAGTTACTGATTTTGCCAGGTTTCTTGGCTGGTCTACGTTAAGCCCTCTTGCAGTTGCAGTATAATATGCAATATATTGTAACACTATAGCAGCTCCAAATGGGGCAAATAAATCATTTACTGGCGGAAGGGTAATAAGGTGGTCACAAAGTGATGCGTCAACCTGTGCGCCAGTGCCTGCAACCATTATAACTTTTGCACCACGTGAACGTACCTCACGGATATTTGAAATCATTTTAGCAAATACGTTTTCCTGTGTAGCAAGTGCAATTACTGGCACATTATCTGTAATAAGGGAAATAGTGCCATGTTTAAGTTCACCTGCTGCATAAGCTTCTGAATGTATATAACTTACTTCTTTTAACTTGATTGAGCCTTCACATGAAAGTGCATAGTCAAGCCCGCGCCCAATAAAGAACAGGCTTTTTGTCTTTTTAAGTTTATTGCTTATAGGTTCTATTGCCTTGTCACAAGAAAGCATATTTTCTACAAATGAAGGCATTTCAAGAAGTGTGGCTGCCAGTTTCCTGGTTTCGTCCTCTGTTAATGTCCCTTTGGCAAGTGCAAACCTGAATGAAACCAGGTATACTGCGGCAAGCTGTACAGTATATGCCTTAGTGCTTGCAACAGCTATTTCCGGGCCAGCATGTGTATAAAGCACATAGTCACTTTCACGTGCAATAGAAGAGCCTTTAACATTTACTATTGACAGGGTTTTTGCGCCATTTTCCTTTGCCAGCCTTAAAGCAGCAAGGGTGTCTGCGGTTTCACCTGACTGTGATATAGTAATAACAAGTGTACTGCTGTCAAGTATAGGGTCCTGGTAGCGGAACTCTGATGCAATATCAACAGTAACAGGAATTCTTGAAAACCTTTCTATCATGTTCTTTCCAATAAGCCCTGCATGCATTGCTGTTCCACAGGCTGTAATAACTATCCTGTTAATATCTGTAAAAAGGCTGTCAGGTATGTTATCTGCTGAAAAATCAGGCAGCCCGTCTTTTATTCTTGGGGATATTGTATTGTGCAGTGATTCTGGCTGCTCATGTATTTCTTTAAGCATAAAATACTCATAGCCGCCTTTTCTTGCTGCCGCCATATCCCAGTTTACATGAAGCATATCTGGTTCAATTTCGTTCTGGTCAAGGTCTGTAATATTAATGCTCTTTGCGGTAAGGTGTGCTATATGGTGTTCTGGCAGTACAAAATAATCTTTGGAATATTTTATAAGTGCAACCATGTCTGATGCAATAATAGCACCCTCCTTTGTAGCAGTAGCAACAAGCGGGCTTCCGTTCCTTATTGCATAAATGCTTCCAGGATGGTCTTCAAACATAATACAAAAAGCATATGCACCATGCAGTTTTTTAACAGCTTTTTTAATTGCCCTTACAGGATTGTTCTTATAACATGAGTCAATAACCATAGCAGCAATTTCAGAGTCTGTCTGGGATACTGGCTCTTTGCCTTCCTTTGCAAGTTCATCCTGTAGTTCCTTATAATTTTCAATAATCCCGTTGTGGATAAGGGTTACTTTGCCAAAACGGTGCGGATGGCAGTTAGTTTCAGAAACCCCTCCATGTGTAGCCCATCTCGTGTGCCCTATACCACACTTTGCTGTGTCAGAAGAAGCAGAAGCAACTTTATCTGAAAGGCCTGAAACCTTTCCAACAGCTTTAATTGTCCTTATTCCGTTCTCTGTAAAATAAGAAATCCCTGCACTGTCATAACCACGGTATTCAAGTGCCTTAAGTCCCTGCAAAAGTACCTCTTTTGCGTTGATATTACCTGTAAATCCAATAATTCCACACATAATTTACCTCATTTCTGCATTATTTGCCTATATTATTATATTAAAGAGTACCTTTGCTGATACAGTATTTGTTCCCTGGTTGCCCAGGTATTTGCCTGTATCTGACGTATGCAAATAATACGAAAAGGCATCCGCCGAAATTTCGATAACCTTTTACCTCGTCACCCTTAAAAACTGCTTCCAGGCAATATCTTAAAATGCAGGGTAAGGGACTGGCGCTAATGTTTAAAGACATTTCTGTCCAGAAATATAGCTGGCAGGCTGGACTGCCATTTCCTTGAAAGATTTTAACATGCCATATAATATGTGTCAAGGAGATGTTCATTTGCGGACACGTCCGTTTCATAAATTTTTAAGCACTTCTAAAAGCCTGTTGTCATTTAACAGGCAGCCAAACATACTGGTTTTATAAGCTTTTTTCCTTGGCTGTGATAAAACATATTTTTTATGTGCCATTAATGCAAACTTTCTTAATATATTCAATGATTTTAAGCTGTTTTCTGACAAAACAGCACTGCTGTCTTCTGAAAATACAACATCCAGTATCCAGTGCATGCTTTAAATTTTCCAGTGTTCCCTGCTGGTTTCCAGTAATTTTTCTGCACTTGTGCAAAGGCTTGTAATCTGGACAAAGCACTGGACAGTTAAAAAGCTGTGTTATGAACTAGAGGAGAAAGGTTTCCAGTTAAAGTACAAGGATGAAGAAGGTGAACTAGTAAATATACAAAAGTCTTATGAAACCTTATATGATTTATCAGAACTGACAGAAGCAGAACAGAATATCTTAGAAGCATTTTCTGTATTCCCATATATTCCTTTGGCAACAGAAATATGTAACCAATGGCTGCTTTTAGATGCAGGAGTTAGTGAAGATGATGATATTTTAACAGGATTATATGAAAAAGGCTGGTTGCAGTTTGATATGGAACATGAGAGTTACAGCCTGCATCCAGTATTTGCGAAGTTTATTTATGAGAAATGCAGACCTGGGATAAAAACGCATCATAGGTTAATAGAAGCCTGCCAGAAATATATTCCATTTGCAGAGGATATTATTGAAAAAATGGATATGGAGGGAAGAATAGAACAAGCCAAATTTATAGACAGTCTTGCTTTTTTGCTATATCATATGGGAGAATATAAAAAGTCAGAAGGATTATTTAAAAAAGTTTTACTGATAAATGCGAAGATATTAGGGAAGGAACATCCAGATACATACAACAGTTATAATAACCTTGCAGGGTTGTATGAGAGCCAGGGGAAATATAAGATATCATTAAGTTATTATTGTAAAGCATATACAATTTTTCTACATAAACTTGGAGTGAACCATCCAAATACTCAAAAGGTTTATAAAAATTTTGAGCTTGCATATATGGCGTATAATCCAGAAGGTGATTTTGAGCAATGGCTAGAAGAAGAAATGAAAGAAACAGAATAGTAGTAATTTGTTTATAGGTGAATACACACAGCATAGGGCAGCAGGTTTAAGGGGTTAATGCTAATGTGGATAATTACATAGGCATGATATAAGGCATATGCGTGGGCACATGCCTTTTCTTTTTTTGCTAAATATCCAGCAAATCGGCAATTTCCGAGAAGTTGATATATAAGTCATTATAGATATTGACCTTGATTGTGGAATCGAATAGGTATTGTACGCTCACGATATTACCTTCAAAGTAATTTACGGTGATGGTTTTTCTCTTTGGGTCAACAATCCAGTATTCCCGCACTCCGTAATTCTTGTAATAGTATGCTTTTTTGATGTAATCGTCAGACGCATTACTTGGAGAAACAATCTCAATAATAAAATCAGGAGCTCCATTACATCGTTGCTCGTCCAGTTTGTCTTTGTCACATACAATCATAATATCCGGTTGAACGATAGTAAGGGGGTTCTTTGAAAGTATTACGTCAAACGGAGCAGGAAAAACCTCACAATCTCCATTCTTTTTTTGGATGTAGGTATGAAATGTTGTTATTAAGTTCGTTATTAAGGCTTGATGAATGCGTGACGGACTGGCCATATAATAAATCTGTCCGTCAAACACCTCTGCCCTGGCATCTTCTGGAAGTGCCTCGTATTCTTTCAGAGTGGTAATTGTAGGTTGTGGTTGTATTGCTGGCATAGTATCATTTCCTTTCTTGATTATTATGTGTGGTCATATGGGGACAACTGCTGCCGCCTAGTGGAGAATTGCTAACAGATAGCAGCAGGGCTATATGTTTTTGGCTGCTTCAGCTAATTTTTCAGCCACACCCAGCTTGTCATTTTGGATAAGGTCAAGTAGAGAGGAGGCATTGTCTATGATTTCTTATTGTTCAGAATTAGCAGTAGCAGGCTTTCTTAAATCGTCTTTGGTAAGGAGTACCTTTTGAGCATTATCTATTTCAAAAGCAAGCTGGCATCCAACGAAATCTGCTATCATAATTAGTTCATCTGCAGAGAAACTGCCTCGTGCAAACTTGTTTCTCATAGCCTGTTCGCTAATACCAAATAGTTGGGCAAGTTCTTTATATTTCTTGCCTTTCATGCTGAGCAATCCTTTAATTTTGTCGCTGACCATATCAGTACCTCTCTTTCGTTTAGGATATTACTATTATACAACGTTTGAGAAACTTTTGCAATCAAAAAAATATAGAATATAACCAAAAAAGTGTAAAAAGTGTTTGATAATGTAATAAGAAAGATATAATATGTAATCATAGACAAAACACAAAGCGAAAAAATAGGTCAAGCGAAGGTAGACGGGAGTACAAAAAAGAAAGGAGCAAACCAATATGAAAGACATTAAAAAAATCCGCAGGACAGTAGCCACAATGGCAAACCAGCTACACAAACCCGGCTATTCCTTATCCCAGGCATTTAAAACAGCCTGGAAGCGTGTAAAAATGTCAATAACCTGCAGGGTATCTGCACGTCCGTTTCATAAATTTTTAAGCACTTCTAAAAGCCTGTTGTCATTTAACAGGCAGTCAAACATACTGGTTTTATAAGCTTTTTTCCTTGGCTGTGATAAAACATATTTTTTATGTGCCATTAATGCAAACTTTCTTAATATATTCAATGATTTTAAGCTGTTTTCTGACAAAACAGCACTGCTGTCTTCTGAAAATACAACATCCAGTATCCAGTGCATGCTTTCAATTTTCCAGTGTTCCCTGCTGGTTTCCAGTAATTTTTCTGCACTTGTGCAAAGGCTTGTAATATAATAACTTGTTTCCTCTGGTTTGCCATTTTTTGTAATAACTTCGCGCTCTACAGAAAAAATACTGCACAGCCCTTCCCATTCATTTTCATTGGTGTTTTCTTCCATATAAAGTTTTACATCTTCATATAACATTTTTTGGTTTTTCTTAAGCCCCAGGACATAATCCCCTCTTTTTTCTTTTATTTTACGGCATGTTTCTTTCTGGCAGTGCATGGCATCCGCTGTCATTGATGGCTTCCTGTCCCAGCACAACACTGCTTTCTGTACAGTATGCAGTTAAAACCTGCAATGCAGAATGTGGCTTCCCTTTTTTTGCTGTACTGCGCATGGCTTTACCATCAACAGCAACAACACTGCCTGTATCTTCTATGCTCTCTTTCATTATCCCTGTTATTATTCCTGCTACATTTCCTGCATCCACCATATTTAAAACACGGCTTAATGTTGCCTTGGATGGTATTTTTGTAATTCCAAATTTATTTTTAAGGAACTCTTTTTTATTTTCTACATAACTAATTATACCGTTTAAACTGTCTATGCCACATAAAACAGCACACATAGTTATTACAAGTATGTCACTTAATTTATGTTCAACATAACTTTGGTGTCTTGTGTCACAGATTGATGAAAATTTTTCTTTGATTTTATCCATTTTTTATACCACCTGTTGTTTTTCACCTATTATACATTATTGGAAGATATTTGAAAATATTTTTATGAAACGGACGTTCATTTGCGGACAGGGTAACTTTATCTGCGTATATGAAAACTCGTACATATATAATGCAGATTAATAAAAAATTTATAATTATTGATTATAACTATTGACTTTTGAATAGTAGTTGCATATAATAATGGTTTATCAGAAGAAGAGATTATTAATGATTATGGCAAGCCCAAAATGGTAGCAAAAGAATTAATGAATGAAATTGACCCGGTTGAAAGGAAAAGAAGGAGGCTAGTAATTACAAAAGGAATATTATTTATTGTATGTGTATTTGGAATGTTTGTTGCTTTTTCTCTTTTTCCACTAAATACAGCTTTGGATATTTTTGTTATTTTTAGTACGTTTTTAATTTGGTTTTTATCTGGAATTAACTGTGTAGTTGGTATTTTGCCAAAAACAAAAGAAAAATATCATGATTTTATAAAAAGCCAGATTGTTGTTTTTTTATTTGTTGCTTTTTTACATTTGTATTCGGTTGTTATAATGCCATATACAATTAGTAAAGGATATAACTCTTTTCTTGTACAAAATATTAATTTATATATATTTCATAATAGTTGCTTTATTGTTTGTAACGGTTCTTTTCTTTAGAAAAATGTTACAAGGTAATTTATACATGTTTTTTGTTATAGTACAAAATATTTCTGTTATATCAGGATTGTTTATGTATATCAGTTTTTTAAAAAACATTGAAACAGTAGAAAATATACAATTTACATTTACTACATATTTTATTTG
>CAJTRU010000008.1:15977-81320 GCA_910579085.1 uncultured Lachnospiraceae bacterium
GGTTATATATTTATAAAAATGAAAGAGGTAATAAAATTGGATGCACAGATTAAAAAGGGAATTTTAGAAATGTGTTTATTGTATAAGTTATCGGAAAAAGATTATTATGGATATAGTTTAATGAGGGAGATGAAGATAATATTTCCAGAAGTTAATGATAGTACTTTTTATGCAGTATTAAGGAGGTTAAAAAAGGAGGGAGCTGCAGATGTGTATTATGGAGAGGAATCAAAAGGACCTAAAAGGAAATATTATAAGATAACAGAATGTGGTTTAAAAGTTTTGGAAAAATATATATATGACTGGAATAAGTTAAAGGAGATAGTTATGCAATTGGGGATATAATATTATTTTGGTGTTTGGTTTCCGTTAGCCACACAAATAAAAGATAACTGCAAATTATCCTAATTGTGTCTTGATGTTTTTGTATTTCTAACATATAATATAATTATCCAGATAATGTAATTAGTGGAAGTGGGGTGATTTTTATGAGTACCAGTATTTCATCAGTAAATAATAATTATAATGCTTCTTTTACGAAGCGCGTAACAGATGACCCTGCTGGTTCTGCCATTGCACAGAAGCACTTGTCACAGGCTAAGGGATATGAGCAGGGTGCAAGGAATGGTGAAGATGGCTTAAGTGCTATTAAAACAGCAGATGAAGCTCTTTCAAACATTACAGACAGCCTCCAGCGCATAAGGGAATTAAGTGTGCAGGCTTCAAGCACAGCTATTTATTCTGATGCTGACAGGCAGTCCATGCAGAAGGAAATTGACCAGTTAAAGGAACATATAACAAGCATAGCAAGGGATACACAGTTTAATACAAAGCATCTTTTAGACGGCAGTATGGCTGATATGCACCTTGCACTTAATCCGCAGGGCGGAGGGCTGTCAATTAAAATGGAAGACATGACACTTGAAAACCTTGGAATTAAGGATTACAGTGTTACTGGCAAGTTTGATATTTCTACAATTGATGATGCTCTTGAGAAAGTCAGCAGTGCCAGAAGTTCATTAGGTGCACAGAGCAATGCAGTAGAAGTTAGTGTAAATACAAGCAATATTTCTTCTGAAAATATGGTTTCTTCAATGTCAAGTATTGAAAACATTGATGTAGGGCAGTATATGACTGAACAGAAGAAAGGTACAATAATGCAGCAGTATGGCTATTTTGTACAGAGCCAGCAGATGCAGCAGCAACAAGATATGATATCAAAGCTTTTAGGTATGTAGTTGCATAGAAAAGCATATAAAAATGCCAGGTACAGTTTTCCCAGTGCATATATTTATCATAATAATATACACGCTGGGACTGCTGCCTGGCATTTTTTATATTGTTTCAAGCATTTCTGCAAGCCTTTTTTCGTATGTGTGGTTTTCACGCACAGATTTGCAGCCATTTCTTGCAATGTCCATGCGTTCGTCATTATGTTTAAGGTAATATCTGGTTTTATTGTATAAATCTTCCCTGCTGGAATAGCTTACAAAGTCTTCACCATCTATAAAGTGCCTGTCAAAGTCATTCTGGTAATTGGTAAGCAGGAAGCCTCCAGCACCCATTATATCCATTGCCCTTAAAGGAATTCCGTTTTTAATGCTCCTCAATGTAATATTTAAGTTTATTTTGCTGTTCTGGAAAACTAGTGGCATTTCATACATATAGTGTATTGTACCCATGTTTTTTACATCTGGCAGGAATGGTGTTTCTCCTGGTGTATAAAGCTTAAGCGGCATTGCAGGTATTCCGCCAGGAAGAGTGGTATCTTTTAACATGTGGCTTATGCCACCCAGTATTTCTGTACGTTCAGTCTGTGTTATTTTCCTGCAAAGGAAATAATTGGCATATGTGTAACCTGGTGTTTCCATTCCGCCAATATTGGTTTCAAGCGGCATTGCCTCCTGCATTTTTTCCATAATGGGAGGTGTCAGGGTATCTTCTATAAAATTATAGCCATATACCAGCATCTGTGAAGCCATTACACCTTCCAGGTATCCACGTGTATGTGCATCAAGCTTTTCCATCCTGTCGTAAAGAGTGTGCTTTTCAGTATAAAGAGAACCTACAAAAGACACATCAGCTTCAATAATTTTTTTCTGCTCTGGTGTTGCGGACATTTCTGCAAGCCTTCTGGCATTTACTGCCATAGGCATGTAAAATACATTTTTTACGCCAAGGCAGCTAAGGTCATAGACCATTTGTGAATCAAATATAAATATCCTGTTACATGGGTTAAAGATTGTCCTGGAATATGTAAGTACAAGAGGGCTGTCATAACACCATGATATATAAATGATTTTTGCTTCATTACATGCGTCTGATATTACTGGAAAATAGTTTGAAGTAAATACCAGGTCTATTCCTTCTGCACGTATATATTTCTTTAATTCTGACTTGTATTTCGGGTCAATGCGGTAGTTAGATGGTTCATGTGGATATTGTATAACAGTATGCCCTAGTAATCCAAATGCTTCTGTAATATCCTCCACGCCAAAACTTTTCCATTGTGGGTATAAAATATTCATAATAGCCTCCCATGCTGCCTCCAGGCGGCACAAATAGTGATGGAAAATGTAAAAATTATAAACTTCCTTGATGAGGTTATTTGTCCTGTTTAAACTGTTCCAGCTTCTTTCTGTCCATCAGCCTGTAATTTGTTATTTTTCATATCTTTTTTTAACTTGCAGTTAATTCCAAGGCCGGTACCTATTAATGCGAAGAATATAGGTGATGTAGCCACACATGAGTCATTGGTAAGTGCAAGTATCATATACCCGATAGAACTTGCCAGTATGGCAACCCCAATTTTAGGGAGATAACCTTCATAATTGTGTTTCCAGTAAATTATGAAGCTGTCCACAATATAAAATATAAAGAATAAGAGCAGTGCAATTAATGAAGGCACACCTGTCTGTACAGCAGTCTGGAGATACAGGCAGTGTGGCTTTGTCACTATTTCATTCTGGTGCCATGAATTATATAAACCTACCAGGTCATTATTTGGAAATGCAATTACAAATGTGTCAGGGCCTGAGCCAAGCAGGAAATACTTCTTTAAAAGTGGCAGGGTTCTTGCCCATATATAACCACGGCCGTTAGCAAAATGGTAGTGGTTTTCAAGGAAATCAAGGGATTTCTCATGTTCTGTAAGTTTCATTAAAGACATATTGCCGCCAAGCGCATAATAAGTCTTATTATTTGGTTTCATCAGGTTTGAAAAATACCAAGGCTGCCCGTCAATGGTTACTAAGAAACCATAAAATGATTTTGGCACTCTTACCGATGAAAATGTAAAAGGAAAACGGGTATCATCTATTTTATAAGCAGAGTTATCTTCTGTGGCACTGTAACTTACAGGGCTGCCGCTTCCATCTTCAAGGCTGAAAATATCATTATTAGCTTCATCCTGTTCAACTTTAAATACAAGGGAATTACCATTGTATTTAATAGTTACGTTATCATCATTAGTAACTATGCTCTCCAGCGGATGTGTTTCTGGTGCAGTAGAGAACATGGATTTCATACGGTCAATAAGTATATTCTGGTTCATTACGTTTATGCCAATAAAAGCAACTGCAAAAACAGTAATAGCCGCAGCCGTTATTTTCCAGTTTTTAATAAATACTTTGCGCATACAAAGAAGCATAATAACCAGTGAAACTATTATTGTAATAACACCTGCACGTGACTGTGATGCAAAAAGTATAATTACAAGTGAAACTGCAAGAAATGCATAACCAATACGGCACCAGAGTTTTTTAGTTGTAAATATAAGTGCAACCAGTACAGGTACAACCAGTGTTGCATAAAAACCTACGTAGTTAGGGTTATATACTGTAAGGTATGCACGTCCAAGTTCAAATTTGAATTCAAGCCCTGTCTCTGGTGAAATAAGCTTCTGGCCCATTTCTGTACGCAGGAAATCATGTTTAAATGCCTGGCTTAAGCCAAGTGCTGCCATTATGGATATACCTGCTATAAACCATCTCATAGTACGGCGCAGTACCGTTTCTTCCTGGAATACAAAGAAACAGTAATATACAATTATAAAATAACCAATCAGGACCCAGACTGGCTCAAACTGTTCATATATACCATTAAATGAAAAGTATGAGTATTTGGATGCGATGGCTGATATAAAGGAAATTATGGCATATACAAGAAGAGGGATTAGTTTTTTATCCCAGGCAAATTTCCTTTCTTCGCCGAATACCATATATATAACAGCAAACACCATATATATTGATACAAGAATTAGTGCAACTGATTTATAGTGCAGGAAAAAATCAGTTTGTTCTACACGCCCGCTGTACCATTCAAACTGGTCAAGTTTAGTGTTATACTTGTAATAAAATGTAATAAGCGGGATTATTGCTAAAACTGCTATAGCTGGTAATATAAGGAAAAAAGAAAATTTCTTTTCCTCTTTTTCCTTTTTGTTCCTATTGTTTACATTGTAGCTGGCCATGCCTACCTCCTCTGTAACTATGTAATAAAAGAATGTCAAACCACAAAGATTATTATACATGAATTATTATAAAAAACAATATTAAATTTTCTGCCTTCCAGGTGCTAAAGAATAATTATAGAAATTTTTAAGCTTTTCCAGGCTTGAATTTATGTAACTGGTATATTAAAATAAGCCCATTACTTGTTGCTTCAGGTTATATGTAACTAGATAATTTTTCAATTTATAATATGAGAGGGAGGTATAAATGGGCATTTTAAAGAAATCATATCCATATTATAAAAGAATTTATGGGATTTTGGCTATATGTATTCTGTTTGGGCTTACACAAGGGGTTATACAGATTGTAGAGCCACAGATTGTAACTTTAATTGTAGATAATGTAATTAACCCTGCACTTGGTGCAAAGCCAGTGCAGAACAGCAGTGTATTTGCTTTTCTGATAGAAGATATACCACAAGGTAATTTATGGCAGATGATGTTTATTCTTACAGGTGTATTTTTATTATTTCTGCTTTTATATGTTGTTACATTTTACCTGCGCTGGAATATGGCGCATTATTTTTCTATAAAATGTGATAACAAGATACGTCTTGATGTATTAAGGAAAATAAATTCATTTGGTATGCCGCTTCTTAAAGAATACAGTACAGGTGATTTAATTACTATTGTAAATTCTGACGCAGAGAATATCCGTAATTTCCATGTTGCAACTATTCCATTTACAATTGACTGTTTGTTCTATATTATAACTGCTTCGCTAATGCTTTTACGTATTAATATATGGCTGATGCTTCTGCCATTCCTGGCACTTGCCATTTTTGGAATAATAACAAGAAAGTTTTTAAAATTGTGTGGTGAAATGTATAGCAAACTCTGGGAGAAAAATTCGGCATTAAATACAGAAACCCAGGAGAGCATTTATGGAATAAGGACAATTAAGGCGTATGCAAGGGAAGGTTTAAGGGCTAAAAGGTTTAATGAAAAAAGCAGGGACTTAAGGGATTTTTCAACAGGTTTTAGCGTAAAGCAATATAAATATTTTGTTGCATTTGATACAACAGACCAGTTTGTAATGCTTGCCAGCATGGCTTTAAGCATATGGCTGGCAACAAAGTTTAAGATGACAACAGGTGAATATACAGCATTTCTTACATATCTGGTATCAATCTGTGGCAACTTTATAGATATTATTTTTATGATGGCAGATGCCCAGGAGCAGGGTGTAAGTGCCAAAAGGCTGTATGGGCTTCTTGATAAAAAAGATGAAATTTCTGCACTCTATGGTGATAAAAAGGTATCAGGAACACCACATATTGTACTGTCGCATGTGAGTGCAAAAGCGGATGGCAATGAACTTTTAGATGATGTTTCGCTTGACATACCTTATGGCAGGAAAGTGGGCATTATGGGAAAGACAGGAAGCGGCAAATCAGTGCTTCTGCGTGTAATGCAGGCTTTTGAAGAATTTGAGGGCGGTACTATTACAATTGACGGGGCAGATATTAAAGAATACAGCCGCAATGAAATTGCAAAAGCGTATGGCTATGCAATGCAGAATGTTTTTTTATTTTCAAATTCCATTGCTGCCAATATTGCATATTATAACCCTGGTGCACCAGAGGAGGAAGTGCTTGCCTGTGGTGAAATAGCACAGGTCAGTGAATTTGCATATGGTTTTCCAGATGGATATAACACTATTATAGGAGAGAAAGGCTTTGGGCTTTCTGGAGGGCAGAAACAGCGTGTTGCCATTGCAAGGGCACTTTTAAAAAATGCACCAGTCACAATTCTTGATGACTGTACAAGTGCACTTGATATTGAAACAGAGAGCAAAATCTTTAAAAACCTTGACAGCCATTTCCAGGGCAGGACTCTGGTAATGGCAACACACAGGGCAGTGGCGCTTAAAGATTTTGATGAAATCATTTTCCTGGAAAATGGAAAAGTTGCTGAACGTGGCACTTTTAATGAACTTATGGAATTGAACGGGAGATATGCAGATATTTACAGGATGCAGATGGATAAGGAGGTGTTTGTACATGGGCAGGAACCTGTATTATGAAGATGAAATACTGGAAGAAAAATTTAATGGTTTTATGTTTAAACGCCTGTTATCATATGCAGCAGAGTATAAATGGGACTATATAAAAGCGGCAATACTGCTTTCTGGTGCTGCATTTCTGTCACTTGTGCCAACTGCAATTAATATGAAAATTATTAATGAGGTACTGCCAGAAAACGGGGCAGTACCAGAAAATGCGGGACAGCGTGCAGTAATTTTATTAAGTTTATGGATTACATTAAGCATTGGTGCAGTAATTGCAGATTATTTTTCTTCAAAAACTGCTACAGTAATTGGCAATAGTATTGTATGCAAGCTCAGGGAAGATTTATTTACAAAGCTTATGGAACTAAGCTTTGATTATTATGACAGCAGGCCAACAGGTAAAATACTTGTGCGTATTACAAATTATACAGATGAGATAGCAAATTTCTTTATAAATAACCTGCTGAGGGTAATAGACAGGGTACTTGTAATGGTAATTGCCATAATATGCATATGTTTTGTGGAAATACGCATGGCTGTAATGGGCATTGTTGTAAGCATACCATTAGCCATCTTGTTATGGGCCGTTGCAAAAGCACTGCACCATTATTCGCGCATTGACCGTAATAAAATGAGCAACAGGACTGCATTTGTGGCAGAGGACATAAACGGGCTTGAAGTAATAAAGGCATTTAACAGGGAAGCGTTAAATGATGAGATATTTATAGAACTTTCAGAAAAATACCATAAGGCATTTATGAATACAACAAGATACCGTGAACTTTTCTTTCCGTTGTCGTTTGCAGGAGTAAGAATTCTTTGCAGTGTTGCAATGTATATAACAGCGTTATTTATTATTACAAATAATATTGGTGCAGGATTTTCATTAGGGGCACTGGTAGTAATTACTACTTACATGCAGCGTTTTTCTGGTGCAGTATATATGATATGCCAGCAGCTCCAGTCAGTAGCAAGCATAACTTCTAATATAGAGCGTATATTTGAAGTGCTTGGTACTGAAAGTGATATCAGGGATAAAGATGGTGCTGTAGAATTGTCTGTAAAAGGCGGTGCAGTGGAATTTAAAGAAGTTACATTCTCATATGTAGAGGGGCTGCCAGTCCTGGAGAATATAAACATATCTGTAGAACCTGGGCAGATGGTTGCGCTTGTTGGGCCTACAGGTGCAGGAAAAACTACAATAGCCAGCCTTTTAAGCCGTTTCTATGAGATTGACAGTGGCAGGGTTTTAATTGATGGTACTGATATAAGGGATGTAACGCTTAGTTCATTAAGGGGCAGTGTAGGGGTAATGATGCAGGATACATTTCTTTTCAGTGGTGAAATTATTGAGAATATACGCTTTTCAAAACCTGGTGCAACTGATGAAGAGTGCATGGAGGCGGCTAAAAAGGTATTCGCACATGACTTTATTATGAAAAAGAAAGAAGGGTACCATACAGTTATATCAAGTGAAGGCACAGAACTTTCTGCTGGTGAAAAGCAGCTTCTTTCATTTGCAAGGCTTCTGCTTATGAACCCTGATATTATTATACTTGATGAAGCAACAAGTAATATTGATACAGAAACAGAAAGGCTTGTACAGAAGCTCTTTACAACAGTGCTTAAAGGTAAAACTTGTTTTATAATAGCCCACAGGCTGTCAACAATACAAAATGCAGACAGGATTTTGTATATTGACAACAAAGGCATAATGGAAGATGGAAGCCATGAAGAACTTATGCAGAAGAAGGGAATGTACTACCAGCTTGCAACAGCACGGGGACGTATATAAAACTTTTACATATATTTTTTAATACTATGCATCCATATTTTCATTACCAGTTTGTGCGGAAGGAGTTTTACATTTAGATGCTGGCATTTTACATATAAAGGGCAGACAGACACATCTTTTCCTTTTTTAGCATCTTTTACAGCCTGCCTGGCAACTTTCTGCGGGCTCGTTATCCCAGGAAATTTCACTTTCCTGCCATTTATTTCATCTGGGAGCATGGCTGTATCTACCCAGCCAGGGCTGGCAGCAGTTACTGTAATCCCGGCAGGCTTTAATTCCATATGGAGGGCACGGGAATAACTATGTAAAAAAGCCTTTGTTGAAGCGTACAAGTTTATATATGGGACAGGCTGGAAAGCGGCAGCAGAAGTTACATTAATTATTTTGCTGCCGCTTTCCATATATGGAATACAATAATTTATTAACATAACAGGTACTTTGCAGTTCAGCATAATTGTTTTGCTGGTTTCATCATCACTATAATCCTTTGAGTGTGCCATACATGCCATTCCTGCATTATTTACAAGATATGCAACAATTACTTTACTGGTTAATAAAGATTTGATTTGCAATAAATCCTGTTTATTGGTTAAGTCAGCACATACAGGAATGATTTTTCTGCCATATTCTTGTTTTAACCAGGCAAGGTTTTTCTGGTTTCTTCCAATTACCCATATCTCATCAAGAGTTTCCTTAGCAAATATCCTGGTAAATTCTTTGCCAATGCCTCCTGCCGCACCTGTTATAATTGCTATTTTCTTTTTTCTTTCCATAATCATGCCTTTCCATATATTAATAAATGAATTTTTATTTAATATTATGGGCAATAAATATTAATTTGTCAATTTGTGTCTAAATAAAAATATGTAAACTGGATAATTTACAGTTATAATATTTATTTTAAAAAACCTTGCTTATTACGTAACGTCATGCTTTATAATATATTCCAGGATACAGGGACAGGCTGGGAAATCCAGCATTTTCATCACTATTTGTGCCGCCTGGAAGCGGCATGTGGGATTAGTGTGAATATATTTAATGCAGTTAGCAAGACTTTTTATATAGGTTATAAAAGAGAAACAGCGAGGGGGATTATTATGCCAAATTACAAAGCAATACCACAAGGGTATATGACTGTTGGTGAAGTTGCAAAGAAGATGGGGGTTACTGTCCGTACATTGCAGTATTATGATAAGGAAGGCCTGCTTTCACCATCAGCGAAAAGTGAGGGCGGGCGCAGGCTTTATAATAGTAGGGATTTAGTTATATTGCACCAGATTTTATCTTTGAAGTCTTTAGGTTTTTCATTAGATAATATAAAAGAAGCAATGGTTTCATTAGATACACCTGATGGTGTTGCAGATGCCCTTGAAAAGCAGGCTGTAAGTATACGTGGGAAAATAGGGCAGTTATCTGCATCCCTGGCTGCAATAGAGCAGCTACGTACAGAAGTATTACAGATGCAGACAGTAGATTTCAGCAAATATGCGGATATAATTATTAACTTGCAGATGGAAAATGAATTTTACTATCTGATTAAACATTTTGATGAGGATACCCTTGGCCATATCAGACACCGTTTTGATAAAGAAAGTGGCATGGTCTTTATGTATAAATTCCAATGTCTTACAGATAAAATCCTAGAGCTGCAAAAAAATGGCGTACCAGTAGAAAGTGAAGAGTGCCAGAAACTTACTGGTGAATACTGGGAACTGGTTATGGAATTTACAGGTGGTGATATGTCATTAATTCCCAATCTTATAGAAATTGGAAAGTTTGTGGATGTTACAAATGAATGGGGAGAAAAGCAGAAAACTGTAAATGCCTATCTTGAACCAGCTTTGGAAATTTATTTTTCAAAGCTTGGGACTGGCCCGTTTGGGGAGGTGCATAATGAATAATGTTATAGAGGTTAATGGATTAAAGAAAAGTTATGGAAGCCATATTGTTTTAAAAGGTATTAGTTTTAATATTGCCAGAGGGGAAATATTTGCATTACTTGGGGCAAATGGCGCTGGAAAGACAACTGCACTGGAATGTATACAGGGATTAAGGAAATATGACAGTGGTACAATTATTATAGATGGAAAAGCAGGCATACAGTTACAGTCATCATCACTGCCAGCACATATAAAACCAATGGAAGCATTACAGTTATTTGCCAGATGGAATAAAACTAATGTGCCTGGCTATGTTATTGATACATTTGGAATAAAGGAAATTAAAAATAAGCAGTATGCACAGTTATCAACAGGACAGAAAAGACGTCTTCATCTTGCACTTGCACTTACAGGCAGCCCTGATATTGTTTTTCTTGATGAGCCGTCGGCAGGGCTGGATGCAGAGGGAAGGGTGCTGCTTCACAGGCAGATACACAAGTTAAAGGAAAAAGGGAAAACAATTGTCCTGGCAAGCCATGATATGGCAGAGGTTGAAGCGTTATGTGACAGGATTGCAGTTTTAAATAATGGCAATATTGTTTTTTGCGGGACTGTCCAGGAACTTGCCTGTAAAACAGGTGGAAAATATTATATACATATTACAACGGAACAGGGTATAGATACTTACGAAACAGAAGATATTGGAGGTACATTGTTTCCTGTGCTTGCCAGTTTAAACCAGCAGGGGACTGTAATATCAGGGATAAAGGCTGGGAAAGGCACACTGGAACAGAATTTTATAGAAATAACGGGGAGGGCTGGGAAATGAGTGCTTTTGTATATGGAGTAGCATTGCAGTTAAAATTGGATATAAGAAGCAAAACTATGCTTGTAAGCTGTTATTTTATCCCACTTATATTTTTTCTGTTTATGGGAGGTATTTTTACATCAGTAATGCCTGGAATGAAAAATACTTTAATACAGTCAATGATTGTAATGGGGGTTTCTATGGGGTCGTTTACAGGGCTTCCGCTTACACTGGCTGAAACATGCGGGGATGGTATTAAGAGGGTTTATAAAGCAAATGGAGTCCCACTGTATATGGGTCTTGCCACAATGTTTATTTCTGCATTTATACATCTGGCAGTTATGTGCATAGTGCTGCTTTTGCTTGCACCAGTTATATTTGGTGCAGCAATGCCGGCAAACCTGCCAGTGTTTTTTGTGGTACTTGCTGTTTATATTGCTGTATCTTTAAGTATTGGGAGTATTTTAGGGCTTGCAGTAAAAAACCAGGCAAAATTGTCAATGGTATCACAGCTTGTGTTTCTGCCATCAATTATGTTATCTGGGATAATGTTTCCGGCAAACCTGCTGCCAGAAGCATTTGAGGCGGCTGGAAAAGTTTTTCCTGCCTGCTGGGGCTACAGGCTTATGCAGGAAGAGGAATTTATGCCTGCAAGCATGTGGTATTTAATACTGTTATTTTGTGCAGCATCAGTTGTATGTGGAGTAATGTTAAAAAAGCAGGAATTGAAGTAATAAGGAAGAATTTATTCTTTTTTTGTAATAAATTTTATAATGCAGTATGTTTTTGTTGTTATTTGCGTAGTTTTGTGTGTATAATATTTCCAGAATTTATTACAGACAGAAAGACTGCTGTCCTTGTGTGTACATGGATAACAGTTTGCAGGTTTTAACGAAAGAGGTGTATTTATGAAAGCTATTACAGCTAATCCTGAAACTATACGTGAAGTTTTTTCTAAGAGGTATATTATACCAGATTTCCAGCGTCCATATTCATGGGATAATGAAACATGTGAAAAGTTATGGGATGATATTACTGGTTTTTATGGTACAGGTACTACAATTGATGATAAGTACTTTTTAGGCAATATTGTTATTAATCCTTCTGTCCGGAAAGCTGATGCCGCCTGGGAAGTTGTAGACGGGCAACAGCGGCTTACAACACTTCTTCTGCTTATAAAAGCACTACATTCAAATGCTGGAACGGTTAAAGCATTAGAGAAGTGTTTAAGGATTGAAGACCCGCTTACTTCTGAACTTACAGATGAACTGCGTGTTAATTCATGTGTAATAAGTGAAGACCGCGAAAATTTGCAGATGGTTATAATGGACAGGATACAGGATATACCAGAATGTAATATTTTAAAGAACTATAAATTTTTCTGTGAAAAAATAGCAGAGTGGCGTAAATTTAATGGGCAGACTTCAGAAGCGTTAAATAATTTTATACTTGCGCTGCTTGATAATATTGTGCTATTGCCAATACATTGTGGTTCAGAAGATGATGCACTGACTATTTTTGAAACAATAAACAACCGTGGGATGTCATTGTCTGATGCAGATATATTTAAGGCAAAATTATACCACAATACACCAGAAAGCGGGCAGGATAAATTTATAACAGACTGGAACGCTTTATATAACCATGACTGGCTTTTCCGTATACTTATGCATATTTTACGTGCAAAAGCAGGAGACAGCAGTAAAGAAACAGGTATGCGTGCTTATTTTACAAAAACAGACAGTCCTTTAAAAAACTATAGTGAAATTATGAGGAGTTTAAAAATTATTGATACCATACAGTATAAATGGTATGGGAGTGATGAAATATTTTCACTGTGGTGCATTATGGATACATACCCTAATTATTACTGGAATTTCCCTCTTTTTGTTTTTCTACATAAATATGGATTGTTTGATGAAAGTGCAGAAGAGTTTATACTGCCAGACAAGTATATGAGGCAGTTTATTACGCTTTTGGAAGAAACAGTAAAATATTTCTTTATAAAAGGTGTTGTTTATAATTCTGTCAATGCTGTAAGGGATACAGTTTACAAAGTTTGTGTTGATATTGAAAAAGAAAAGGATTATTTATCAGATTACCAGACAAATATTTATAAAGAAGACATGGTGTCCTTTAAAGATTTACTGGGTACGGACAGGCTAAAACGCTACCAGCGTGGCATTGTACTGCTTGCAGCATATCTGAACCCGCGCCAGGATAAGAAAAGTTTTGCAGGTTTTATGGATGGAAAAGTTGAGATTGAACATATACTTCCTAAGAAATGGAATAATTATGATGGCTGGACAGACCAGTTGTGGGGTGAAAAACTTAACACGCTTGGCAACCTTGTACCTTTGTCTAAAAAATTAAATATTGCAGCACGCAACGAATTCTTTGATAAAAAGAAGGAATACTACAAAAAGTCAGAAATACAGGATGTGAAAGATTTACTTGCAGTTAAAGGGTGGAAGCCTGGGGATGTACTTGCAAAACAAAAAGAGAAAACAGAACGGCTGCTAAAGTATTTTATTAGATAATTTACAGTTATCCTGTGTTTGTGTAAACGGACGGTTTATATGCCAGAACCAGAATATTCCATACAGAAAAAAGCATGCCGGAGGCATGGCTTTTGCACACATTGCGCTACGTTAACCCACCGGGCGGCACATAAAGCCCATATTTTCCAAAGTAAACTTGCGTTTCCTTTGAAAAATACTGGCTTAAATGCCGGCGATGCCAAAGTACCCCTTTTACGGAATAATTCATGTCATCTGGCACGCAAAACCTGTCATCAAAAATTTACACTAAAACACAAAATAAACAGATAACTATAAATGGGGTGGTGGGGAAGATGGTTCAGGCAAACGGAGACCTGGTGGTATATTTTCTGTATTAGCAGATATACAACAATTACTATTACACTGTCTGACAAGGGCCGGCAGAATAATCCCCACCACCCTGTAATTTACAGTTATCTTATACCATATGTTTTATTACAGGTTTATGATGACAGGTTTCCAGTGCACAGATGCCAGCAATATTCCATAAAAGGGGTACTTTAAGCCCGCCGGCATTTAAGCTATGTCTTTAATGTTATGAAAGAAACGCCAGTTTATTTTGGAACATTAAAGACATAGCTTTATGTGCCGCTGCGTGGCTTACCGTAGCGGAAGCGTACCCCTTTTATGGAATATTCTGGCTCTGGTATTGGAAACCGTCCGTCCACTAACAAAAGATAACTGCAAATTTCAAATATAAAGTTTTATGAAACAGATGTGAAGTTCTGGTAAAAAGTAGTTGACTAATGTAGATAATATGGTATAATATTCTTTGTGCAAGCAGAACGGAGGGTTGTTTTACTAGCTATGCGGTTCTGCGTAAAATATTACCCTATACAGTTGTGTATTGGAAGCATAATTTACAACTGGAGGGAGGTTAGGTGTGAGACAATGTCAAATGTAATCGTAAAAGAGAACGAGACACTGGATAACGCTTTGCGCCGTTTTAAAAGAAATTGTGCTAAAGCAGGTATCCAGCAGGAAATCCGTAAAAGAGAGCATTATGAGAAGCCAAGCGTACGTCGCAAGAAGAAGTCTGAGGCTGCCCGTAAGCGCAAATATTAATTAATAGTGTTTTCCATTATTACGGCCACTTTGTATTAAGTGGTCTTTTTACCAGCCTGGAAAATCTATATCCTGGATTTATGCCAGGCAGGCTGGCATTTTGCAGGTATTTTTTTATTGTAAAATACTTGCATGTACCGGATTTTAACATTTTTTAAAAAATTTAGAAAAAAAAGCTTGCAATTTTAGAAACCATATAATATAATAAGCAAGTGCTTTGGTAAGGAAAAGCATTTATAGTATTAATGGGCTATCGCCAAACGGTAAGGCACTGGACTCTGACTCCAGCATTTCAAGGTTCGAATCCTTGTAGCCCAGTTAAAATTGGAATTAAGTCCAGGACTATATAATAGATATATAGTCTTTTTATTTGCCAGAAAAAGACGGAAAATGTTTAATAATGCCAGAAAAGGCCATATAAAAGGTGAAAATATACCAATTTCTATATTAATTGGAAAGCTTTTATATATACAATTGCTAAAATGTGTACAAATTGTTAAAAATATCTTGTGAAATTGTTGCAAGTTTGTTATACTATTATCGTTGTAAAAATAGTTTGCGCGTGGGACGCAGAATGGAGGAAATTATCAAAATGAATAATATTTTTAAGAAAACAGGAGCTGTATTAGTAGCAGCTGCTTTGACAATAAGCGGTATTGCATACAGCCCTGCGAAAACTGAAGCAGAAGAAGTTTCTGTTTTATATGAAGTTGGTGCTGCTACAGCAAATACTGATGTAACATATAATTTTGCAGTTAGTACATGCCCTATGGTTTATGTAGATTTAGTAGTTACACAGATGGTTAGTGGAATGATGACATTCTATCAGAATGATACATATGTTAATGCAGCTACATTGACAGAAGATGAAACATCATGGCAGTATGTTCCAACAGAAAGTGGCGATGCATATATTTATTCTTTACAGCTTCCTGACCCAGTACCGGCTGACTGGAAAGTAGTGCTTAATTTTAATACAGATACAAATTATATCTTCTCTGTATCACAGGAAAAGGCTTCAGCAATGCTTAGCCAGAATTCTATCACTCTTACAAAGGGCTTTACAGAGAAACTTTCTGTTTCTGGTGCTACAGGTGAAGTTACATGGGCAAGCAGTGATAACAGTGTTGCAACAGTAAATTCTGCTGGAAAGGTTACAGCTAAAAAGGCTGGTGCAGCAAAGGTTACAGCTACAACAGCAGATGGACAGGTTCTTACATGTACAGTTTCAGTACAGAAGAATGAGTATAATGAAACAAGAAGATATGCTTCATCAGTTGAATATGGCAATTCACAGGTACAGGTTTACAAAATGTCTTATGATAGCAAGGGAAACCTTGTCCTTAAAGCAAGTGTCTTAAATAACAGGGGCTACAGGGCTACAAAGATTAAGAAATTAACTATTAAAGTACAGGATGCTAATGGAAAGGCAGTTGGTACATTTACAGTTAAGAATAAGAAAATGTCTTTAAATTCTGGCAGTGCAAAGGATTTTAAATTTGTTATTAAGAAGTCTGCTTTAAAGAATAAGAAAGCTGATTTACGTACAGCATCATATAAGCCTTCAGGAACAATTATTTACGAAATGCGTTAGAAGGCGGGTTAATATTTAAAGATTAGCTAATAAGGCGTGCCCTGGAACTTTGTTGTGGTGTTCCAAAGGCACGCCTGTAAATTTATAATAACATCCAGGCGGCCCTGCTATTATGCCTGTGCAAAGGAAAGTGGCGTAAAAGGGCATATAATATGGCCTGGGGATATTTTTATACTAAAAGGATATAATATAAAAGGAGGATTTTATAATGGGCAAGATTGATTTAGTACGCAGTGAAATGATGGCAGCTATGAAAGCAAAGGACAAAGAGCGTAAAAATGTCCTTTCAGGCCTTCTTACAGAACTTAAAAATTTCCAGATAAACAAGATGGCAGAACTTACTGAAGAAGATGAGAACCATGTTGTTTTAAAGCTGATTAAGCAGTCTAAGGAAACACTTGAAATGACACCTGCGGACAGGCAGGACATTATTGATGAATGTAATTACACTATTAAAGTGCTTGAAGAGTATGCCCCTAAGATGATGGATGAGGAAGAGATAAAAGAGACCATAAATTCTGTACTTGGGGAACTTTCTATTGAAACACCTGCTGCTTCTGATAAAGGAAAGATAATGAAAGTGCTTATGCCAAAGGTTAAGGGCAAAGCTGACGGAAGCCTTGTAAACCAGGTTCTTGGAAGCATGTTCAAATAGGCATAATATATCAGAGAGGTAATTTTATACTAATATGAAATCTAATACTGTATGGCTAGTTATACCATGTTATAATGAACAGGAGGTGCTTCCTGAAACTTCTAAGCAGCTAAGGGACATTATGCATGGACTGATGGAAGAAGGAAAGATAAGCCGCCAGAGCCGGATTGCATTTGTAAATGATGGTTCTAAAGATATGACATGGAATATTATATCCCAGTTACATGAGGAAGACCAGATTTTTACGGGCATAAACCTTGCGCATAACAGGGGACACCAGAATGCACTGCTTGCAGGGCTTATGACTGCAAAGGATTATGCAGATGCAGCAATTTCACTTGATGCTGATTTGCAGGATGATGTGGGTGCAATCGGGCAGTTTATTGATAAATTCCTTGAAGGAAAAGATATTGTGTATGGTGTGCGTTCTACAAGGGCAACGGATACTGTGTTTAAGCGTGGTACAGCACATGCATTTTATAAGGTTATGAAGTTTATGGGGGCTGATACGCTGGAAGACCATGCGGATTACAGGCTTATGAGCAAAAGGGCTTTGGAAGGGCTTTCACAGTTTAAAGAAGTAAATCTCTTTTTAAGGGGAATAGTTCCTATGATTGGTTATGAGACAGATGTAGTATATTATGAACGCCATGAGCGTTTTGCAGGAGAGTCAAAATACCCGCTTAAAAAGATGGTATCATTTGCAGTGGATGGAATTACATCATGCAGTGTAAAACCTATAAGAATGATTACAACTATTGGTATGCTGGTTTTTTCAATAAGTATACTTATGTTAATATATTTCATAGTGGTATGGGCTATGGGAAGAGTAGTTGCAGGATGGACAAGCATTGTTATATCCCTTTGGGGAATAGGTGGCATTATTCTTTTGTCACTTGGGATTATAGGTGAATATATAGGCAAAATATATATGGAAGTAAAAGAAAGGCCAAGATTTATAATAGAGAAAGTCCTTTATGAAGCTTCCCCATGCCAAAACAAGCAATAAATAGAAATTAAAAAGCAATAATTGATTAGAATACCTTTAATGGATATTATACTCTTAAAGAGTGTAATAACAGTTAAAGGTATTTTTATATTTATAGGAAATTAGTGTGAAAATATTCGTTTTTCTATTTGTGCCGCCTAAAGGTGGCATTGGGTTTCTTATATATTTAAAAAGAATGGGGGATAAAGGATGGTTAGGATTGCAAAAACTGAAAACGGGCTTGTCAGGGGGCTTCCAGCAGCAGACCCACGCATTACTGCGTTTAAGGGAATTCCATTTGCTGCACCGCCTGTTTATGAAAACAGGTGGAGAGCACCAATGCCTTGTAAAGACTGGGATGGAATATTGGATGCTTATAAATTTAAGCCAATACCAGTACAAGACACGCCAGGGGTTGGTGATGATATTTACTGCCGTGAATGGCATGTGGAACCGGATATTGAAATGGATGAGGACTGCCTGTACCTGAATATCTGGACTAATGCAAAATCAGATGAAAGCCGCCTGCCTGTGCTTGTATGGTTTTTTGGCGGCGCTTTGCAGTGGGGTTATACATCAGAAATGGAGATGGATGGTGAACGTATAGCAAGGCGTGGGATTGTGGTTGTTACTGTAAGTTACAGGCTGAATGTATTTGGGTTTATGACACATCCAGAACTTATGATGGAACAGCCAGAAGCACCTGCCAATTTTGGAAGTTTAGACCAGCAGGCAGGGCTTAAGTGGGTTAAAAGGAATATACAGGCGTTTGGCGGAGACCCTGGAAATATTACAATAGCGGGCCAGTCAGCAGGCGGTGGCAGTGTTTTGTCACAAATGGTCTGCATGGAAAACAAGGGGCTGTTCCAGAAGGCTGTTATAATGAGTGGAATGATTAGGAACCCATATGAAAGGGAATTTGTTTTTTCACCTGAAAGCATGGAAAGTGCACAGAAAAACGGAAAAAGGTTTCTTGAATTTGCAGGTGCAGAAAATATCAGCCAGGCAAGAATGATGGATGCACACTATTTAAGCATGAAATATGCGGAATATGTAAAAGAGAACCCTAGAATGTTTACATTACGTGACCAGAGATTTTTATATGGAAACCCTCTGGAACTTATTGACAAGAACCAGTACATTAGTGTGCCATTAATGGCAGGGAATACAATGGATGAATTTTTAAGCACAATTAATGCTGGAAATGAAGAAGAATTAAAAGAAAAAGCAGAAGTAATATTTGGCAGCAATGCAGAAGAATTTCTTGGGTTTGAAGAAAGCCATGTATGCAGCAATGGAGGGTATGCGCCTGTAAATGGCATAGAGTGTGCAATTAAAGGTACATTCCTTAGAAACAGGGAAAATGGCAATAACGGGGACTGCTATTACTATTGTTTTGATGAAAACCTGCCTGGATGGGATAATCCTGGAAGTTTCCATTCATCAGATTTATGGTTCTTTTTTGAAACACTTGCCAAGTGCTGGAGGCCGTTTGTTGGAAAGCATTATGACCTTGCAAGAAAAATGTGTGATTATTTATGCAATTTTATTAAGAATGGAAATCCAAATGGCACTGGTACTGACGGAGAAGAACTTCCAGAGTGGAAGCCATATACAAAGGACTGTGCATGCAGCATGGTTTTTAGTTCAGATGGCATTAAAACAAGTGGCAGTACAGAAAAGCCATTTATAGATTTTATGATAGAACATACTGGAAACAGCGGGACTTATGAAAAGAGAGAAGCACTTAACCCATACCTGCCTTCATGGGAATATGTGCCAGATGGTGAACCATATGTTTTTGATGGCAGGGTGTATGTGTATGGTTCACATGACCATTTTAATGGTGTTGTATTCTGCCAGGGTGATTATATATGCTGGTCAGCGCCAGAAGATAACTTAGGGGACTGGAGGTATGAGGGGGTAATTTATAAGAAAACAGATGACCCTGCAAACCCAGACGGCAGTATGTGCCTGTATGCGCCGGATATTACAAAAGGCCCGGATGGCAGGTATTATTTATACTATGTACTGGATAAATTACAGACTGTTTCAGTAGCAGTATGTGATACACCAGCAGGCCATTATAAATTTTATGGAAATGTCCATTATAAAGATGGTGTGTTATTAGGCGGAAGGGAAGGAGACCAGCCGCAGTTTGACCCAGGTGTCTTATTTGAAGATGGCAAGGTTTACCTGTATACAGGTTTTTGCGGAAAAGGTGATAAGTCCAGGAAGGGTGCATCTGTAATAGTTTTAGGGGATGATATGCTTACAGTAATACAAGACCCTGTGATAATACTGCCAGGAAGTGAATACAGCAGTGGGACAGAATTTGAAGGCCATGCGTTCTTTGAAGCACCTTCCATACGCAAAATTAATAATAAATATTACTTTATATATTCATCAGAAGTAATGCATGAATTATGCTATGCAGTTAGTGAAAAGCCAGACAGCGGGTTTAAATATTCAGGTGTGCTGGTTAGTAACTGTGACATACATATAGATACATACAAACCAGCAGGGATGGTGGCAGCATTTGGTGGTAATAACCACGGAAGCATTGTGCAGATAAAGGATGTATGGTATATATTCTACCACCGCCAGACCAATGGCACATGGTACAGCAGGCAGGGGTGTGCAGAGCGCCTGGAAATGGACAGCAACGGCATGTTCGGGCAGGCAGAACTTACTTCATGTGGTTTAAATGGTGGCCCGCTTAATGGCAAGGGAGTCCATCCGGCATATATTGCATGTAATTTATTCAACAGAGATGTGCACCAGACATATACTGATGCTTACAAAACTGGAGAAAAGCTGCCTATGTATTCAGGTGATGACAGTACAAGCCCTGTAATTAAGCAGGATGGCAAAGATGGTGATATGGAGGACGGTTATATTGCCAATATACACAATATGGCAACAGCAGGTTTTAAGTATTTTGACTGCCAGGGCATTAGTGGAATTAGAATCTGGACACGTGGTTATTTTAAGGGTGTATTTGAAATGCGTACAACATGGGATGGTGAGTGTCTTGCAGAAGTACCTGTAGAATTTTCTAATACATGGACAGAATTTAGTGCAGAGGCAGGAATTCCAGATGGCAAATGGGCTGTTTACCTTACATTCAGGGGAGAAGGAAGTGGCTGCCTGAAAGCATTTGAACTTTATTAAACAGAAGTACTGCAAATAGAAAGGCATGGTATTTATATGGTTGAAAATCCAGTTATATGGTCAGATTATCCTGATATAGATGTAATATGTGTAGAAGATACATATTATATGGTTAGCACAACAATGCATTTTATGCCAGGGGCAGTAATCCTGCGTTCTTATGATTTATGCCACTGGGAAATATTGTCATATGTGTTTGATACACTTGACAGCACGGAGGGACAGACTCTTTCTGATGGCATGGGAGTATATGGGAAAGGCATGTGGGCAGCTTCCCTCAGGTATTATAAAGGGGTTTTTTATGTATGTTTTGTTGCAAATGATACAGGCAGGACATATTTATACCAGGCAGAAAACATCTGTGGCCCTTGGAAGAAACAGTATATAGAAGGGTTTTACCATGACTGCTCACTGTTATTTGATGATGATGGCAGGGTTTATATAATGTATGGAAACCGCCAGATTTATATTACAGAGTTAAAACCAGACCTCTCAGCACCGCTGGAAGGCGGGTTAAACCGTATGGTTCTTGAAGATACAGATAATTATAAGCTTGGTTTTGAGGGGACACATTTATATAAGATTAATGGAAAATACTATGCCTTTTTTATACACTGGGCAGAAGGCGGACGGCGTACTGAAGCATGTTATATGGCAGAGTCACTGGAAGGGGAATTTACAGGTGGTGATATACTGGATGACGCATTTAATTACAAAGACTGTGGTGTTGCACAAGGAGGGATTGTGCAGGCACACAATGGTAAGTGGTATGGCATGTTTTTCCAGGACAGGGGGGCTGTTGGCAGATGTCCTGTTTTAGTGCCGATGCATTTTGAAAACGGATTTCCAGTGCCAGACAACGGGAAAGTCCCATTAAGCGTAGATATCAGACCTGTAAAACCTGGACATGTGTACAAACCATTAAATGAAAGTGACAATTTCAGTTATATGCCAGATATTAATGGAAAAGTTAGTTTAAAAAAAGTGTGGCAGTGGAACCATGAACCAGATAATAAATTGTGGTCGGTTACAAAAAAGCCTGGATACTTAACACTGGAAACGGACAGGACATGTATTAATGTTACAAAGGCAAAAAATACACTAACACAACGTATGCATGGCCCTGCATGTATGGCAGAAGTACAGGTAGATGGAAGCAGTTTAAATAATGGCGATTATGCAGGCATATGTGCGTTACAAGGGTTTTATGGATTTCTGGCATTAACAAAAAGGGACGGTTTTTATGAAATAGTGCTCCAGAAAAAGGGCCTGTCTGAGGACAGTACCGGAACAGGCATGGGAAGTTATGATAACAGTCCTCCTTATGAATGTGCAAGAGTCCAGGCAGAAGGCAGCCATGCCCGTTTAAAGATTGAATGTGATTTTACAGGAGGGAAGGATGAAGCAGTTTTTTTCTATATGGAAAACGGACAGTGGAAATGTATTGGGAAGCCTTTAAAAATGGTTTTTACACTTGACCACTTTACAGGTTACAGGTTTGCACTGGCATATTATTCTTCATGTACGGCTGGCGGGGTGGCAGGTTTTTCATGTTATAAACAACAGGGGGCAGGAGGCGTTTTAAATGAAAAAGAAACATAGTAAAGAAAAGCGTACTTTAGAAATACCATTTTACAAGAGTATTTCACTCCGCCTTATTGCTTGTTTTTTAATTCCTGTAATAGGGATACTTGTACTTGGCATTGTTTCTTATAACAGTGCTTCAAAGGCGGTTATTAACAGTTATAAAAAGTCTATAAGCCATACAGCAGATATGCAGCAGAAATATATAAACCTTGCTGTTTCAAGTGAAATAGATGAATTTAAGAATTACTTTACAGACAGCAGTTTAACGATGTTTTTTGGCGGCAAAATGGATTTAATTGAGGCGAAAACATTACAGAGAAAATATAATGGCAGGCTTGTAAGCAAACTGTCTGTAGATTCTAAGGTGGACGGGGCGTATTTTATTGCGGATGGCGGAAGAAGCTTACAGGGAGTTGAAGCTTTACTGCCTTATGATGCCTATAGTGCATATATTGGAACTAAACAGGGCAGCAAGGTTAATGAAAACCCTAATGAATGGTTTATATTCGGGCAGGACAAAGAAGCAGACGGAGTACTAGGAATAGAAACAAATTCTTATGGTGTCAGGATTGCAAGGAAGTTCCAGGGGCAGCAGGTATGCATTATAGTGGATATTGGTGCAGAATTTATCCGCAGTGCATTACAGTCAATAGATACAGGCAAGGACGGATATGTAGCGTTAATAACAAGCGATGGCAAGGAGTTTTATTCAGAACCTGGCAAGGAAGACAATGGCAGTTTAATATATGGCACTGATGTTTATAACAAGGCGGCCAGTTCAGAAGAACCAACAGGAAACCAGATAATAAAATTTGGCGGCAGGGAGAATTTATTTGTCTATGGGAAAATGGAAACGGGAGGTGCGGTTGTCGCTGCCATTATCCCGTCAAAGCGCCTGCTTGATGAGGCAGCAGACATAAAAATGGTATCTGCTGTGGTTTCAGGTATATTTGCTGTATTAGCATTAATATTAGGGCTTTTGATTTCTAAAAAAATATCTGGAATAATAAATTATATTTTACAAAAACTCCGTAAAATTGCAAGTGGTGATTTAACAGTACAGCTTGAAATAAAAAGCAAAGATGAGTTTGGTCTTTTATGTGGTGGTGTAAACCAGACAGCAAGCCAGATGAAGGCTATTCTTGAGGATGTAAAAGGGGTAAGCAGTGAATTAAATGATACTATTTCTTATGTTACAAAATCGGCAGGACTGTTTATGGAAACTGCAAAGAATATTAAAGAGGCTGTTTCTGAAATTGAAACAGGTGTAAGCAGGCTGGATACTGGTTCAGCAGACTGCCTTGGCAATATGGAAATGCTTTCTGGCATAATTACAAGTGTAAGTACCAATACAGAAGAAATAGGAAAACTGGCAGAAGAAGCAGGTGAAACTATAAGCCTTGGAATAGAGCTGGTAAATGGGCTTGGCGGAAGTGCTGGCAAAACTACAGATATAACCAAAGATGTTATAGCTTCAATACAGGAACTGGAAAAGAAATCAAAGTCAATAAGTACAATAGTTTCTGCTATTAATTCCATATCAGAACAGACAAACCTGCTTTCAATTAATGCTTCTATTGAGGCAGCACGTGCTGGTGATGCAGGCAGGGGGTTTGCAGTTGTAGCAGAGGAGATAAGGAAGCTTTCTGACCAGTGCCTGGAGTCAGCAGGACAGATTTCTGAGATTGTCAATGAAATTGTAAAACAGACTAGTGAAGTAGTTTCAACTGCAAAAGAAGCTGAAGAAGCTGTATCTTCACAGACTGGTGTAGTTTCAGGTACTACAAATTCATTTATGCAGATTAGAAAGCAGATTGCCAGACTGTCAGATGCACTGGAAGTAATAACAAACAATGTATACAATATGGACACATCAAGGAATAAAACACTTGGCACTATGGAAGATATATCTGCTGTATCTGCTGAAACAGCAGCATGTTCAGATAATGTAAGTGTTACAGTGCAGAAACAGGAAAGTGCAGTTAAGGATTTAGATGAATCAGCTAAACAGCTTAGGACAAAGGCAGATTTCCTTGTCGAAATACTGGGCTCATTCCAGTTATAGAATTAAAAAAAGTAAAATGATATCTGCAATACATATTCCTGTAAACAGATATTTATGGATTGTGCAGGATATTGCAGGATAATGCATAAAACGCAGAAAAGAGGTGGGTTATGAATATTCCAGCAGCACCAAAAGACCCGGAAAAAAGAAGGGATTTTTTCTATATTATAAAAAATAAAGATATATTTGGCACAAAAATGGAGGATGGAAGAGGAATACAATATCTATACCAGAGTGATGGCAGGCTTGCCAATAGTGCCCAGATTACAGGAGGGATTACTAGTGAAGAAGAACTTTCCCTTTTAAACAGTGTGGAAGGTTTCAGGAAACTGGTACACAGCATAGGCGTTTCAGTGGAAACTAAAGAACCTTCAGAAAATGTACTGTTTGCTTTCCAGATGTATGGCAAAAATGATATTTATGGCGGTGGTACAATATTAAATCTATCTTTAAATGGTGATGGTATAGAAAAAAGGATTTATCTGTCTGATATTACATGGAAAGAAGATGATTTTATTCCAGGGCAGATTAAGGTTATTATGGAAAAACCAGAACAGCTTGCCAGACTAAGTGTAAGGCTATATCTTAACGATGGGTTTTATGCGCCAGAAGCAGATGAGGAAAGTGAGACCGGCTTTAATTCGCAGGAATATAAAGATATGTTAGCAAATTCCATTGTGTCTTATGGTGATACAGAAAGACTGGTAAAGGCTATAAACCGTGCAAAAAGCGGTAAGGAAACATGTGTTGCATATATAGGCGGTTCAATTACACAAGGTGCAGGTGCAGCACCAATAAATACAGAATGTTATGCCTACAAATCATATAGCCTGTTTAAGGATAAATTTGGTTCTGGCAATAATGTACATTTTATTAAAGCTGGTGTTGGCGGCACTCCTTCAGAACTTGGGATAATACGTTTTGAACGTGATGTATTAAGGGATAATACAGTAGAACCAGATATAATTATAATTGAATTTGCAGTAAACGACGAGGGTGACGAAACAAAAGGTGATTTTTATGAAAGCCTTGTCAAAAAGGCATTAAACCAGCGTAACAAGCCAGCCGTAATATTATTATTTTCCGTATTTGCCAATGATGAAAATTTACAGGAACGCATGATTCCTATTGGCAGGAATTATAACCTGCCAATGGTTAGTATAAAAAATGCAGTAACAGGCCAGTTTTATAAAAAAGATGGCGAAGGCAGGGTATTAACAAAAAGCCAGTATTTCTATGATATTTACCATCCTTCTAATACAGGGCATAAAATTATGGCAGAATGTCTGTTTTATCTTATAGAACAAGCAGAAGCAAATGTAAATGGGGCAGACGGAGAAAACAGCACAGAAAAATTATTATTAAAAGAGCCAGTTGTAGGAAATACATTTGAGAAAATTAAGCTTTTAGATAAGAGAAATACATATAAGAAAGCAGAAATAAAGCCAGGGGGTTTTACGGCTACAGATAAAATACTGCAATGTGTTGAAATGGATACAAACCTGGAACTAGTGCCAGAATTTCCATATAACTGGCACTATGACGGGACTAATACAGGCCAGCCTTATTTTGAAATGACAATTACATGTAAATCACTTGTACTTGTGTTTAAAGATTCAGGGGAAAAAGACGCAGCCAAAGCAGATATTTATGTGGATGGCAAATATATCAGGACGGCTGACCCATATGTAAATGGCTGGCTGCATTGTAACCCAATGCTAATAATTAATGAAAGTACAAGTGGCAGCCATCTTGTCCATATAGAAATTGACAAGGCAGACTTGGAAAAGAAGTGTACAATATTAGGTTTTGGGTATGTAGAATAAAACATATAACAATAAGGAGGAAAAAACAATGGTAACAGCATTAAACCCCGTTTTAAGCGGTTTTTACCCTGACCCGTCTATATGCAGGGCAGGAGAGGATTATTATATAGTTAACTCAAGTTTTGCATATTTTCCAGGAGTTCCAATCTTCCACAGCAAAGATTTAGCACACTGGGAGCAGGTGGGAAATATACTGGACAGGGAGGAGCAGCTTCCGTTATCTGGAAGTGAAATATCTGAAGGAATATATGCCCCGTCTATACGTTATAATAATGGTACATATTATATGATTACAACAAATGTAAGCTATGGCGGCAATTTTATAGTAACAGCAGAAAAGCCAGAAGGCCCTTGGTCAAAGCCATATTATCTTGGGGAAGAAGCAAAAGGCATTGACCCTGACCTTTTCTTTGATACAGATGGCAGATGCTATTATGTAGGGACAAGGCCAAACCCGGAAGGTGTCCGTTATAACGGCGACTGGGAAATATGGGTACAGGAGCTTGACCTTTCCCAGATGAAGCTTACAGGTGAAAGCATGGCAATATGGAAAGGTGCGGTAAAAGATGTAATATGGCCAGAAGGCCCGCATATTTATAAAATTGATGGCTATTATTACCTGCTTCATGCAGAAGGAGGTACTGGCCCTGAACACAGCATAAGTGTGGCAAGAAGCAAAGAATTGTTCAAATGGTTTGAAGGATGCCCAAGAAACCCGGTATTTACACACAGAAACCTTGGAATGGATTATCCTGTAATTTATGCAGGACATGGTGACCTTGTTGATGATGGCAATGGCAACTGGTATATAATAATGCTTGCTTCACGTCCATGCAAGCGCCATAGCAGCATGGGCAGGGAATCATTCCTTGCCAGGGTAACATGGGAAAATGGCTGGCCTGTAATTAATGCAGGCATTGGAAAACTTTGTGAAAGTATGGAACTTCCATTTGATGAATACAGGTTTGCCAATGAAATCTCACACCATGACCACCTGCATTTTTATGATAACAAGCTGGATGACAGGCTGCTTGGAATACACACAAGAAATGAAAGCCAGTATTCATTAAATGCAAGAAAAGGCTTTTTAAGGTTATTTGCAGGAAAAGGGAAGATAGAAGATAAAACAAATGCTTCTTATCTTGGAATACGCCAGAAAGATTATTGCTTTGAAGCAAGTACAGGACTGGAATTTACTCCTTCTGCCAATGAATGTGCAGGACTTGTTTATTACCAGAACCATGAAAACCATCTGCGCATGGAGATAAAGAGGAAAGGTGATAACAAGGCTTTCTATGTTGTGGAACATATACATGGCAAAGATAATGTTTTATCCGTAACAGAAATTGGACAGGAAGGTCTTGCAGAAATTGTATTAAGGGCAGAAAACCAGACAGCATCAGTATGGATAAAAACAGGCAGTGAAAAAGTGCTGGCAGCAGGAAACATAAACCTGCTTCCTTATACAACAGAAGAAGCAGGCGGGTTTGTAGGATGCACAATAGGAATGTATGCATCTGCAAATGGTGAGGATGGAAATAATTATGCAGACTTTGCATGGCTTTCATACGATGCAATGTAAACTTATTTGATAATTTCCAGTTATCCTGTGTATGGTAAACGGACGGTTTCTGTGCCAGAGCCAGAATATTCCGTACAGGGGTACGCTTCCGCTACGATGGCATACGCAGCGGCGCATAAAATCCCAAAGTACGGGATTTAAACGCCGGCGATGCCAAAGTACCCCTTTTACGGAATAATTCATGGCATCTGGCACACAAAACCTGTTACCAGCAACCTGCAATAAAACACAAAATAAAAAGATAACTGGAAATAGGGTGGTGGGAATTATTCTGCCAGCCACTTATTATACAGTGTAATAATTACTGCTATATGGGTATTAATACAAAAATAACACCACTATACTGCCGTTTGCCTAAACCACCTTCCCCTCACTATAATTTCCAGTTATAGTATTTATTTTGTACTTATGTTATATTTTTTATGTTTGTTTGTGTACAGCAGGTTTTGCGTGTTCCAGCTTAAACATATTCCATGACAGGGACACTTCAGCACCGCCAGTGCTTGTATCCCTATGCCACAAAAAATGTTACTTTTTTTGTGGCATAGGGATACTATGCACTGCTGCGTGGGCTGACGTAGCGGGAGCGTGCCCTTTCATGGAATATGTTTAAGCTGGACACAGAAACCCTGCGTCCGTCTTCCAACAAAAAATAACTGGAAATTATAATATCAATCCCCGCTTTGTGTGACATTTATAAACATATTTCTGTATTCTGTTGGTGTACACTGGTTAATTAATTTAAACATCCGTATAAATGCAGAGAGGCTTGAAAAGCCAGAACCAAGTGCCACTTCTGTTACTGGGATGCCAGGGTCTGCCAGCAGTTTCTGGGCATGTTCTATTCTTTTAAGGTTTAAGTATTTATAGAAGGTTGTTGTTGTTACCTGTTTAAACAGCCTTGTAAAATGATATTTGCTAAATCCAGCTAGTTTAGCAATTTTATCAAGGCTTAAATCCTCTGTACAGTGTTCATTAATATATTTACAAATAAAAAGGAATTTTTCTGTATATTCTTTATTATTAGGGTTTTTACTGTTAAAAAGCAATGGGTTGTTAGTGTAGTTGCGTCCTATAAGTACAAAGATACTTAATAGTTTAGAGTAAATTACTGTTTCTAATAAAATATTACTACTGTTGTATTCTTCATTTATCTGTAATAGCAGGCTGTGCACATGGCTGTGTATATCTGGTGAACTTTCTGCTGTAATTTTAAGCACTGGTGACATAAGGCTTAAAATAGATTCAAATTCCCTTATTGCAGTAAACATTGTAATTTCAGCCTGGAATATTATTCTCATGCCATTATTTGGAGCATTTAAAGAGTGTATTACACCAGGGCAGATAAATATAATATCGCCAGGGTTTAATATAACAGTCTGGCTGCCAACAGCAACAGAATATATATTTTCTACTGGCATTATTATTTCGATGGGTGTATGCCAGTGGGGCGGGTAGTTTTCTGTCTCCACATTATTGTACAGGCGCAGGTTTGTATTTGTTTTATAATTAACTGTTTCATGTATTCCATTCAGGTTTTCTATCATATATAAAGCCCCTTATGTAAAAATTTATAACATAGTTTATTTTAATCCTCTTTAATGTTTTAGGCAAGATATAAATAGCAATAATTGATAATACTGGGGCAACAATTAACTAGATAGCAGTTTAAGTGTCTGTTATAGTAATAGATAACAAAATAATACAAATGCCGCATAATTTAATAAAAGGAGAGCAAATATGAGCCAGAAAACAAGAGAATACGCAAAAGAACTTGTATCCAAAATGACTATTGAAGAAAAGATGGGACAGATGCTTTACCAGTCACCTGCTATTGAAAGGCTTGGAATTCCTGCTTATAACTGGTGGAATGAAGCACTGCATGGCGTTGCAAGGGCTGGTGTTGCAACAGTTTTTCCACAGGCAATTGGGATGGCGGCAGCTTTTGACCCGGATTTCCTTTATAAAGTTGCAGATACTGTATCAACTGAAGGAAGGGCGAAGTTTAATGAATTTTCAAGACGTGGTGACAGAGGGATTTATAAGGGCCTGACATTCTGGGCGCCTAATATTAATATATTCAGGGACCCAAGATGGGGGCGCGGGCATGAAACTTTTGGTGAAGACCCATATCTTTCATCAGAACTTGGAATAGCATATATAAAAGGGCTTCAGGGTGATGACAGTGAGCACCTTAAATCTGCTGCATGTGCAAAGCATTTTGCAGTACATAGCGGGCCGGAAGAACTGCGCCACCAGTTTGATGCGCAGGTATCGGAACATGATTTATATGACACATACCTTTATGCATTTAGCAGATGCGTGAAGGAAGCAGGTGTTGAGGCTGTTATGGGAGCTTACAACAGGGTGAATGGAGAACCTGCATGTGGCAGCAAAAGGCTTCTTAAGGATATATTAAGAGGTGAGTGGAAATTTAAAGGCCATATAGTATCTGACTGCTGGGCAATAAATGATTTCCATGAGAACCACCATGTAACAGATACAGTGGAACAGTCTGCTGCACTGGCAGTAGAAAATGGATGTGATTTAAACTGTGGTACTGCTTACCTGCACCTTGGTGAAGCATATAAACAGGGGCTGGTTACAGAGGAGGCCATAACAGAGGCAGCAGAACGCCTTATTGAAGTAAGGATACGTCTTGGAATGATGGAGGATTACCCATCACCATATAAGGATATTCCATATAGCAAAGTGGAATGTAAAGAACACACAGAACTTTCTGTTGAAGCAGCCAAAAGAAGCATGGTTTTATTAAAGAATAAAGATAATATACTTCCGCTGGATAAAGGAAGTATTAAAACAATTGCTGTAATAGGGCCAGATGCAGACTCAAGGGACGCACTTGTTGGAAATTATACAGGTACTTCATCAAGATATATTACACCGCTTGAAGGCATACAGCAGTATTTAGGGGACAGTGCAGAAGTAGTATATGCAGAGGGATGCCATTTATATAAAGATAAGGTTGAGTTCCTGGCAGAAGAAAAAGACCGCTTTGCAGAAGCTGTTATAGCTGCTGAAAGGGCGGACGTTGTTGTAATGTGCCTTGGTCTTGATGCTACAATTGAGGGCGAAGAAGGCGATGCCGGCAATGAATATGCGAGCGGGGACAAACCAGGCTTAAAACTGCCAGGGCTCCAGCAGGAACTGCTTGAAACAGTTACAGCAACAGGCAAACCAGTAATACTTGTGCTGCTTGCAGGAAGCGCAATAGACCTTTCATGGGCAGATACACATGTCAATGCAATTATAGATGCCTGGTATCCAGGTGCACGTGGAGGCAGGGCAATAGCAGAAACAATATTTGGTGAAAACTCACCATCAGGCAAGCTTCCTGTTACATTTTATGCAGATACAGAAGAACTTCCAGACTTTTGTGATTACAGTATGGCAGACCGTACATACCGTTATACAGGATGCAATGTATTATATCCATTTGGTTATGGGCTTTCATATTCAGACATATGTTATACAGGACAGGCGGCCAGCCTGGCAGAATGTGGTGTGGCAGACAGTGTAACAGTGAAGGCACAAATAACTAATAATGGAAAGTACCAGGTTAATGAAAGTGTACAGGTTTATATAAAACACACTGGTGGTGAAGAATATGAGCCAGGTTTCCAGCTTAAAGGAATTAAAAATGTTTTATTAATGCCAGGTGAAACAAAAGAAGCAGAAATTACATTAAACGCAAGGGATTTTGCAATTATTACAGAAAATGGTGAATGTGTAGTACGTCCAGGCAGCTATGTTATAAGCATAGGAGGACAGCAGCCAGATAAAAGGAGTGAAGAACTGTCAGGGAAAAAGACAGTATTATTTACAATAAACAGGACAGGCGGGGAAGAGAAGATAGAATATTAATTTATTAATTAATAGAAGCATATATAAAGGCCTTTTGGATAATACAAAAGGTCTTTGTGCGCATGTAGGAGGAGTGGTATGGAAGATAATAAAAATATGGTTTCTGGAAAAAGTAAATGTATTCCAATAGTAGTTGAGGATACTGCATTTGAAGGTGTTAAAAAGGTTGCTTTAAAGTCAGCAGGGGACATGGAAATGGTTTGCGGAACACGCCCGCAGGTTATAGATAATTACATAGGAAATGATGAAATAATATTATATGCAACAATTGGAAAAAGCCAGCTTCTTACAGAGTTAGAACAAAATGGCAAAATAAATTTAAGCAGTATAAATGGACATAGAGAGGTTTATGGTATATACTTTGTTGATAATCCCTTTGAAGGGGTAAAAAAAGCACTTGTTGTAGCTGGAAGTGATAAACGTGGTACAATATACGGTATTTTTACACTGTCAGAAAAAATTGGCATAAGCCCTCTTGTTTACTGGGGTGATGCATATGTAAGATGTACTGGCAGCATTGTATTTAATAAAGAAATGGAAGAAATATCCAAAGAACCTTCAGTACGTTACAGGGGCTTTTTTATAAATGATGAATGGCCATGTTTTGGTAACTGGGCAGGAAAACATTTTGGCGGTTTCTGTGCAGATATGTATGACAAGGTTTTTGAATTATTATTAAGGCTTAAAGGAAATTACCTGTGGCCTGCTATGTGGTCAGCTTCATTTGCAATTGACGGGCCAGGCAGTTTAAATGAAAAACTGGCAGATGAGTATGGGGTTATTATGGGAAATTCCCACCATGAACCATGCCTGCGTGCGGGTGAAGAGTGGGATATATATAAAAATGATGTACCTGGTTATGGTACAGAATGGAATTATGCATCTAATAAAGACGGGCTGCTTAAGTTCTGGAAAGATGGTTTAATACGCAGCGGGAAATATGAAAATATTATAACTATGGGCATGAGAGGTGAACGTGACAGTGTAATGCAGGGTGCAAAAAACCTTGAAGAAAGCATAAAACTTTGGAAAGAAATAATTACAGAGCAGGATAAATTAATCTGTACTTATGCTGATACAGAAGAATACAGGCATCCAAGGCTTTTAGTAATATATAAAGAAACAGAAGAATATTTCTATGGAACAGGGCAAGTACAAGGATTAAAAGGCTGGGAAGGCCTTGAAGATAAAATATTAATGTTTTGTGAGGACAATTATGGGTATATGCGCAGGCTGCCAGACGAAACAGTACAAAAACATAAAGGCGGGCTTGGTATGTACTACCATCTGGATTACCACGGTTCTCCAGTATCTTATGAATGGGTGAACACTACACAGCTATCCAAAATATGGGAGCAGATGTCAGAAGCATATAATCATGGCATACATGAAGCCTGGATTGTAAATGCAGGTGATATAAAAGGGAATGAATTTCCGTTATCATATTTTATGGCACTTGCTTATAACTTTGAAAAGTGGGGGGATGCAAATATAGACAGTCCCGCCAGCTTTACAGAGGAATGGGCCAGGGCACAGTTTGGAGGTTTTATAGAAGACCAGCTTATTTTAAGGATTAGGGATATTATAATTGAAAATATTAATATTATTTCAATGCGTAAGCCGGAATCATTAAACAGCAGTGTTTACCATCCTTGTAACTATGGTGAGTCAGATATGATGGTAATGCGTATTAACAGCCTCTTAAAGGAAGTGGCTGATATAAAAAAAGAACTGCCAGATGTATGCCACAATACATTTTATAGTATAATAGAATATCCTCTAGTTACAGGCATGAACACAGTCCTTATGAATTTATATGCAGGCAAGAATGAATTTTATGCAAAACAAGGGAAATTATATGCCAATAAATACCGTAACCTTGTTGTGAAAACGTTTTATAAGGATAAAAAATATAAAGAAGAATTTGCAAAGTTTATGGATGGCAAATGGCAGGGAATGGAGTATGGGCAGCACACAGGTTTTATAAAATGGAATGATGATGGATGCAGGCTTCCAGTACGCTGCACAGTTGAGCCATTACAGCGTGCACAGCTTATTGTGTCATTGCCAGACAGTATTTTTACTGCGGTTAAAAATTATGGAACGCCAGACCGCATAGAAATAAGGGATTTCTTATATCCAGGGGTTAAAAGCGTTAAGGTTCTAATATCTAATGGAGGCATGGAAAGTTTTGAGTGCAGCATAAGGCATGAAAAACCTTGCAGGTGGATTAAAACTAACTGGGACAAAAAACATGTTAATGTCCAGAAAGACCTGGTAATTTCATGCAGTCCTGCACGGCTGCCTGATATTCCAGAGAAACATACAATATATATAAGCGGGGCAGATGCGGAAGTTGCTGTAGATATATGGGGACAGAAGATTAACCTGTCAGGCTTTCCAAAAGGGACATTTTTTGAAAAAGATGGTTATGTGTCAATGCCTGCCCCGCATGTGTCATATATAACAGAGGGAAAAGGCAGGAAATGGGAGCTTTTAAGCAATTATGGAAAACTTGGCAGTGCTTATAAGGCATTTCCATCAAACAATACTAAAAGCAAAAAGCCAGCAGTTTTAGGGTACAATTTTGTTGTTATGGAAGCAGGATGGTATTATCTGGATATATGGTCTGCCCCGTCGAACCCGGTTTCACAGGAAAGCAGGATATCTTTTGGATTATCTTTAAATAATAAAGACTATGGGGAACTTCCTTCAATAAGTGAAAGTTTCCAGGCAGGAAACCCGGATAATAAAGAGTGGGCAGATGCAGTATTAAACCAGTGCCGCAGGACAGAGCTTAAAGTTAATTTAAACCAGGGCATAAATAAAATAGAAATTTATGCTTCCAGTAACGAGTTTGTATTAGAAGGGCTGTTTATTTCAAAAGAACATTTAAAAGAGTCATATACTGGCCCTGGGGCAAGTTACTGCAGGCAATAAGAAATTTTAAGGATGGTGGCTGCAAATGAAAAATATACTGGATAAACTAGAAAACAGAATTGATGATTATAACATTAAGAAAAAGTTTTATTGCCTGTATATTGCATGTATACTGCTGCCATTGGTAATTACAGACAGTATTATAGTTTGTATTGTTATCCGTTCAGAGAAGATATCACAGTACAGTGCAATGGAAAATGCTGCCAATGCAGTAAAGTACAGTTTAAGCAATGCTGTTGAACAGGCAGCAGGTTTTGCTAAGAAGATATATATGAATAAGCATATTAACGAATTTCTGGATAAAGAATATAAAGATGCTTATGATTATGTAACAAGTTATTATAATTTTTTTAAAGGCATAAATATAAAAGACACTTCAGGGCAGGACTATGTAAAAATTACAATGTACAGTGATAATGAAACTATAATTAATGGAGGGGAATTTGCCAGGATTAGCCGGGATTATGGTTCTGGCTGGTATAAATATTTTAAAGAAACAGGGCTTCCGCAGATAGTGCTTTTTGATTATGATATTACAAAAAGCCCTGCTGTAGAGCCAAAACGGAAACTTATGTTTATCAAGAAGCTGGATTTTTTTGACAAGAAAAGGGAGAAATTACTTGTAATAGAAATGGATTATTCCAGCCTTGCAAGGTATTTGAAAAGAATGAATTATCCAATGGATATTTTTATCTGCTGCAATGGCAAAATTGTATTGTCTAATGGCAAATATGCAAGTACAGGTAAAGCTTTTGAAGAAGAAGGGATTTTAAACCAGACAGCTTATAAAACAGAAATGGAAACATTTGGCGCAAAGCTGGTTCTGCATGTTTCAAACAGGGAGAATACAGCATTAAAAGAAATAAGGAAAAACCTTCCTATAGTTATTTTTCTGGTTATGGTTAATGCGGTCTTTCCTATTATAATGATGAAGTTTTTGCACAGGTCATTTACAGAAAGGCTTGGCATATTAAGTGATACATTAAGGAACATTGATGATGAGGAAGACCTGGTTAAGATAGAAAATATACATGGCAATGACGAGATAGGAAGCCTTATGTCCAGTTACAATAAAATGGCAGAAAAGATAAACACACTTATACAGATTGTATATAAAAACAAAATAAAAGAACAGGAAATGACTGTTGCAAGGCAGCGTGCAGAACTGCTTGCACTACGCAGCCAGATAAACCCGCACTTTCTTTTTAATACGCTTGAAAGCATAAGGATGCACAGTATACTTAAAAAAGAATATGTTACGGCTGGCATGATAGAGAAGCTGGCAGTATTAGAGAGGCAGTATGTAGACTGGGGAGCAGATTTTGCCAGCGTGGAAGAGGAAACAGAACTTGTAAAGGCATATTTAGGCATACAGAAATACAGGTTTGGTGACAGGATTGCATATGAAATAGATATAGAAGACAAATGCAAAAACATGATAATCCCAAAACTTTCTGTAGTCACATTTGTAGAAAATGCATGTGTGCATGGCATTGAAAGTAAAAAAGTAACAGGCTGGATTTTTGTACGTATATATCTTAAAGACGGGTTTATGTATATTGAAGTTGAAGATACAGGAAAAGGCATGGATGAAGAAGCAATGGAACAGCTTTTATGGAAAATGCGCAATGCAAGCATACGGCTTTTACAGGGAAAGGAGCGGGCTGGCATTATTAATGCATGTCTGCGGCTGAAAATGCAAACAAACGATGAAGCTGTATTTGAACTGGATGGGGAAGAAGGGGCAGGGCTTATTGTGCAGATTAAAATTCCATGCAGATATTTAAGAGTGGAGGCAGGAGAATGTTAAAGGTACTTCTTGTAGATGATGAACATTTTATTTTACAGGGGCTTCAGGTATTAATTAACTGGGAAAATGAAGGGTTTGTTATTGCAGGCACGGCATCAGATGGCAATGAAGCACTGGAATTTCTTAGAAAGAACAGTGTGGACTTGATTTTAGCAGATGTAAATATGCCAGTAATTTCAGGGCTGGAACTTCTTAGAAAAATACGTAAAGAAAACCTTTCTGATGCCTATTTTGTAATACTTAGTGGTTATGCAGAATTTTCTTATGCACAGGAGGCAATACGCTATAAATGTACTGATTATATTTTAAAACCTGTAGAAAGAGAACAGCTTTTAGAAACATTACATAAAGTAAGCGGGCTTGCAGCAAACAAAGAAGAAGAGAACAAGACAAGCCAGAAGATGGAAAGGGCATATCTTGCAAGGAATTTTATTGCTGTTATCTGTGGCAAATATGATGATGTTAATATAGAATTTATTGAAAAACATATGCGTTTTGATGGCAGTATACGTTATATAGAAATAGAGCTGGCAGTAGATATGCTGGATGAAGAATTTTCTGATGAAGAAAAAAGGGCGTGCCAGAGGAAACTGGCTGATATGTGCATAGAATATCTGGCTGACAATGCAGACCACTGTATTTTTGATGTTTCGGGCAAGGAGAAAATATATGATATTGGGTTTGTATACTGTGACTTTATGGCAGAAGAGAGCTTGAAAACTGAAAAAGAATATCTGGAAAGTTTTCTTATGTATCTAAGGGAAGAAGCGCAAATTCCTGTAATAATGCTGGCAGGTAAAAAAGTTGATAATATAAGAAGCATTGCAAAATCATACAGCACTGCATGTATATTAAGGTCATGCCAGGGATTTAAGAACAGAAAAGATATATATTATTATGACGAAGAAGTCCAGGTACAAGGCAACGGGGCAGTTCTTTGCAAAAATGAAATAGATGCATTATTACTGGCAGTTGAGCAGAATGAGCCCGTAGAAATAATGAAGGCTGTAGACAGCTTTTTTGGGGAAATCCAGAAAATGGGCGGAATGTACCCGGGGGGGGGTATTAAGAATTTGAACATTAACTACCTGCTCTTCCAGCTTGTGCACCTTGCAACAAGGCAGGATGATAATGTAAACCAGGAAGAAATTTTAAGGATAATAAGTGAACAATCCTTTAAAGAAGGGATTACCCGTGGAAGCAAGGCGCATATGTTAAGGTTTGCGCGTGAGTATGCAGAATACCTTGCACAACTGCGCAAAAATGTTTCCAGGGGAGTTTTGGCTGAAGTTGAACGTGAAGTTAAAAGCCGCTTTTCGGAGAACCTTACATTAAAGGGGCTAAGTGAAAAATACTATGTAAACAGTGCGTACCTTGGGCAGCTATTCAGAAAGCAGTATGGATGTTCATTTAAAGATTACCTTAACCAGACCAGGCTTGATGAGGCAGCCAGGCTTCTGGTACATACAGACAAGAAGATATACCAGGTTGCAGAAGAAACAGGATACCATAACCTTGACTATTTTGTAAACAGGTTTATAAGTGCAAAAGGGTGCACACCTGCAAAATACAGGCGCAAGGCAAGGTCGTAATTGAAAAATATTTTAGGACAGAAGAAAGATACAATAGACAAGATTTAATGGAAAAAGTTGTTCTGGAAGATAAAAAATTCTTTTCTGGTATGCCTTATAAAACAACATTAAACCCTGTCAGCCCGGCATCGTGGAGCCATGCAGAGTTTGTATACATCCTTTATTGATGGGAATGTAACACAAAGACACCAGCAGAAAGCGGCGTAACAGCGGCAAACTGCTTTGTACATAAAATTGGACAGGGTATATGTCAAAGGACATTCCATCTTTTATTCCGATGGATGTCCTTTTTTGTACCCATTTTCAGGAGAAAGAAGCTTCATATGGAACTGAACGAACAGGAAAAGGTGCTTTTTATTTATTTAGATGCAAAGACCTTAACAGCAGTGGTATATTATTTGGATTAAAATACAAACTGCCATCCACCGGTTCTTATGCTATGTTTTAAAAGAAAGAAATAGGATGATACTAATATCTGTTTATCTTAATGAAATTGAACGATGCCGAGGCAGATTTGGAAGTGGTGGGGAGTGATAAGGTAAAGCCACAGAAAGTACAAAAAATGGAGATAAAAAAGCGGCACGCTGTTTCCGTTAGGTGCCGCTTCTGCAATCAAAACTGTTTTAAAATATCGTGATGGCCTACGTCCACCAGGATAATCATTTTGTCGCCTTCATAATACCAGATAATGCGGATGTCCATGTTGACGCTGCACTCGAACAGGTCTGTGGTGCCCTGAATCCGCCTGGTGCGCAGCGACGGGTGGGAAGGATTCTGCGCCAGAAGTTCCAGCTTATTTTTTAGCTGTTTCTTTTCCAGGGCGGTCAGCCCTTTAAAATGCTTCTGGAAACGTGGCGTAAAGGTAAATTCGTATGCCATCAGTCTGCCTCCAATTTATCAAACAGAGCATCCACGCTGTCAAAAACAGGCTGCTCCCCGGAGGCAAGTCTTGCCTTTACACCGTTGATTTCCTCTTTCAGCTCATTCAGATATTTTTTGGGATAGACAGCAACCGGCATAAGGCAGATGGAGCCGTCCTTTTCAAAGATGTCCAGTTTGTCGCCTTCCGACAAGCCGAGTTTTACAATGATTTCCTTTGGAATTGTGATTTGTGCCTTCTGGCGAAGTTCAGCAAGCAAAATATCAGCTCCTTTCTGTGTTTGTAGCTTTGTTTTATGGCATATAGGTATTTGGTTTTGAAGTGAGAAATTCTAACTTTCTTACTTATAGTATATCCACTTTCCCAGGAATATGCAAGAGGAATAATAAATTTACCACGTCCGTTTCATAAATTCCTGTACGATTAGTTTATCAAAGAAATTATTGCCTGATGGTAATGGAAGGCTGTCAAGGCTTATTATGAATTACCAGCTTATGGTAAATGGATTTTTGCCAGTACCAGTTGCTAAAGAAAACAGGCCTGAGTATTATAAAACATTATAGGAATATGCATTAAATGGGAATTTATAACCATTTACAGATATGATATCAGTATTAGAAGACAAACAATCAGATAATTATATATCACTAATTAAATAATATAATAAAAAACCACCTGTCTAAATAATATACAGGTGGTTTTTTGCTTTGCCAAAATAAGTAATAATTAAAAATAATATATACTATAGTTTACCATACTTTTTTCTATAGTTTATAAGATTGAATACTTTCTGTTTTTTTATTAAAATTTTATTAAACAAAGCCAGACATCATACAAAAAACATGTTTCAGATTAAATTGCATGTACAACATAGTGCGCATTTTGCCTGGCTTTACAAAAAATAAAGAATGGAGGAGTATTATGAGAAGAAAGCACATTAAAACATTAATGCTTACAGCTTTAATGACAGCATCACTTATTACTGGCTGTGGCGGTGGAGACGGTGGCAGCGGTGGAGATGGAAAGAAAACAAGCAGTGGCGGGGATGACGGTAAAAGCATAAAAGAGTTTACAGCGTTTTTTGCAACACCTGGTTCGGAAATTAATGATGACAATGAAATCCAGCAGATTATTGCAGAAAAAACAGGTGTAAAAGTTAAAGAAACATGGCTGACAGGGCAGACTGCTGAAGAGGCAATTGGTACAATTATCGCTGGTGGCGAATATCCGGACTTTATAGAAGGCGGAAGTGGTTCACCACAGTTAGTTGATGCCGGGGCACTTGTTGCACTTGATGACTATATTGACAAGTATCCAAATATCAAAGAATTCTTTACAGAGCAGGAATGGGATTCATTACGCCAGGAGGATGGGCATATTTACTGGATTCCACAGTTTAGTAATATCTATGGTGAGGAGAAAGCCTGCGAACATAATGATGAAGCATTCTGGATTCAGACAAGGGTACTTAAATGGGCAGATTATCCAGAAATCAAGACAATGGACCAGTATTTTGACCTTATTGAGAAATACTATGAAGCAAACCCTAAGATGGAAGATGGTACAGAAAACATTCCATATACAATACTTTGTGAGGACTGGCGCTATTTCTGTCTTGAAAATGCACCTCAGTTCCTTGACGGGTATCCAAACGATGGTTCAGTTATTGTAGACCCTGAAACATTAAAAGTAATTGATTATAACACAACACCAACAGCAGTAAGGTATTTTAAGAAATTAAATGAAGAATACCATAAGGGAATTGTTGACAGGGAGTCATTTACACAGACATATGATGAATATATTGCAAAATTATCAAGCGGACGTGTACTTGGAATGATTGACCAGTGGTGGGATTTTGCATATACAGCAGGTGATGCAATTAAGTCAGCAGGCCTTGATAAACAGGGATGCAGCTACGTGCCACTTCCAATTACAATAGAAGAAGGCATTACTAACCAGTGGCACAACTCAGGCGGTGTAGTAAATGCCAGCTCAGGGCTTGCGGTTACTACAAGCTGTGATGATGTAGAAGCAGCACTTCAGTTTGTTGATGACCTTTTAAGCCAGGAAATCCATGATTTACGTTTCTGGGGTGTAGAAGGAACTGATTATAACAAAAATGAAAAAGGTGAGTTCTCACGTACGGATGAAATGAGGACACGTTGTGCAGATACTGCATATAAAGCTTCACATATGTGTACATATTCATATTTCCCACAGTGGGGCGGAACAAGCAGGGATAATATCAATGCAATGTCACCAAGCGGCCAGGCAAGTGAATTTTATGATGGATTAAAAGATGATGTTAAAGAGTGCTTTGACGCATATGGTGCTAAAACATATGTAGAAATGTTAGGTACAAGTGAAGCTCCAGGTGCATGGTATCCTATGTGGAGTTATTCAAATAATATTACTACTAATACAGATGGTGGCATGGCATGGACAAAGATGGGTGAGATTAAACATGAATACCTTCCAAAAGTAGTTATGGCTAAAGACTTTGAAAAAGGCTGGGATGAATATATGGAAGCATATAAAAAATGTAAACCAGAAGATTTCTTAGCTGAAATGCAGACTGAGTTAGACCGCAGGATGGAAGAAGCAGCGAAATACCAGTAAACTAAATATGTGAACCAGAGGGCAGGCATAATGGCTGTAAGCCATATGCCTGTTTTAACCAGGGGGTGAAAATATGTCAGGCAGGAGAAAAAAGACTAAACAGGTTGAAACTGAAATGAAAGTTAAAATTACCTGGAAAGAAATTAAACGTCAGAAAGTCCTTTTATTCTGGTCAGCAATTATAGTTATATATGGTTTTATTTTCTGTTACCTTCCGCTCGGCGGCTGGCTGATGGCATTCCAGAACTATAAGCCTGCAAAAGGACTGTTCCATTCAGAGTTTGTAGGAATGGATAAATTTATAAGACTGTTTTCAGATGAAACATTTATAAGGGTAATCAGGAATACACTGGCAATGGGTGTAATTAACCTTGTTGTAACATTTGTTATGGCGATTTTATTTGCCATATTGTTAAATGAGATAAGGCAAAGACGTACTAAAAAAGTAATACAGACAATATCTTATCTGCCACACTTTCTTTCATGGATTATTGTTACTGGAATTTTACATGATGCATTAAGTGGGTCAGGAATTGTAAATGAAATTTTAAAGAATTTAAATTTAACAGAACATTCAGTTGACTTCTTTGCACACCCTTCTTATTTCTGGCCAATTGTAGCATTTGCTAATGTGTGGAAAGAAACAGGATGGAATGCAATTATTTATCTTTCAGCTATAACAGCTATAGACCCTTCTTTATATGAGGCAGCAGCAATAGATGGTGCGGGCAGGCTTGCAAAAATCAAGCACGTGACCCTTCCTGGAATTAAGTCTACAATAATTATATTATTGCTTATGAATGTCGGAAATGTACTTAATGCAGGATTTGAAATACAGTACCTGCTTGGAAACGGTCTTGTAAAAAGTGTTTCAGAAACAATTGATATTTATGTCCTTAAATGGGGCATAAGCCAGGGTGATTATGCAATAGGTACTGCTGCTGGTATATTTAAAAGTATTGTAAGTATTTTATTAATTGTTATTGCAAACCAGGTTGCAAAGCGCAGTGGTGAAGAAAGGCTGTATTAAAAGGAGGGGTTTATTATGGAAAATACAGAAAATAAAAAAAGACGCAGGAAGAAATCGTCTAATGCAGATATAGCTTTTACAGTCTTTAATTCAATATTTATGATTATTTTTGTAATAGTTACATTGTATCCTGTATTAAACACCCTCGCAATATCATTTAATGATGGTACTGATGCGTTAAGAGGGGGGATACATCTTTTCCCAAGGAAATTTACATTAAAAAATTATACAACGGTACTTGAGAAAAATAATCTTGTAACAGGTGCAATTGTCACAGTTGCACGTACAGTAATTGGAACTCTTACAGCGCTTCTTGCTAATGCAATACTGGCTTTTATTGTAAGCAGGCCACGTTTTATGTTCCGCAAACAGTTATCCCTTTTCTGGGTTGTAACAATGTATGTAAATGGAGGCCTTATTCCTACATTTATCTTATTTAAAGGACTTGGCCTTACTAATTCATTCTGGGTATATATAATTCCTGGAATGTTAAGTGCATTTAATATGCTTGTAATACGTACATATATGAATGGCCTTCCAGACAGCCTTGTGGAGTCAGCACAGCTTGACGGGGCAGGATATACAACAATTTTTATAAAAATTATATCACCATTATGTAAACCAGTTTATGCAACTGTTGCATTATTTGTAGCTGTAGGGCAGTGGAACTCATGGTTTGATGCAATGCTTTATAACCGCATGAGCAGCGAATACACAACATTACAGTATGAGTTAATGAAGCTTTTATCATCAGTAACTAGCACCCAGGGTGCTTCTGCAGAAACAATGAAAAATGCAGTTGGTGCAGTTACCCCAGTATCTGTAAGGGCAGCAGCAACAATAATTACAATGCTTCCAATAATCTGTATATACCCGTTCCTGCAAAAGTACTTTGTAACAGGCCTTACACTTGGTGGTGTAAAGGAATAATACAGGAATGGCATATATAAATAGTGGTATTATTTTACTTGCATGATTTGCAGGCAAATAGTATAATTTTTTAATCTTAGTTAATCTAATATCCTGGCGGGCTTACTGTCAGGATATACCTCCATTATATAATATTATAAATTGTAAAGGGGAATATGCTATGGTAAAAAAGATTATAACTTGTCTGCTTGTTTTTTGTCTTGCAATTGTATTATTTAGTATATATAAAAATAAAGCTGTAAAAGAAGACGTCCAGCAAGAGAAGGAAACTAAAGTTTTTACAGCTTTTTTTGATACAACAGGCCAGCAGCTTGACAGTAATAACAGGATTAAAAAGAAAATTGCAGAAATAACAGGTGCGGAATGTGATGAGGAGTGGCTTAACGGAATGACGAGGGAAACTGCAATTAATGATTATATTGCAGAAGGTGAATATCCTGATTTTATATCAGGATGCCAGGAATTCCTTGAGGCAGGGGCACTTCTTCCAGTGGACATGTACTGGGAAGATTATCCTAATATATATAACTATATGTCACAGGATGAATGGGACAGGTTAAGGCAGGATGATGGGCATATTTACTGGATTCCGCAGTTCGGGGTAGTAAATGGCAAAGACCAGGAAGTTATACACCAGAGTGAAGCTTTCTGGATACAGACACGTGTATTAAAATGGGCTGGATACCCGGATATACGTACTGTTGATGAATATTTTGCGCTTATTGGGGACTATGTAGAAGCAAATCCTGTAATGGAAGATGGCACACCAAATATCCCGTTTACAGTGCTGTGTGATGACTGGAGGTTTTTCTGCATGGAAAATGTACCACAATTCCTTGACGGCTATCCGAATGATGGATGCTGCATGGTAGACCCTGTAACCAGAAAGGTAATGGACTACAATATTACACCAACAGCAAAAAGATATTTTAAAATACTAAACAGGGAATTTAAGAAGGGGATTATTGACCCTGAATCTTTTACAAGCACATATGAAGAATATATTGGGAAATTATCCACAGGCGCTGTCCTTGGAATGGTTGACCATTGGTGGGATTTTGCATATGATATCAATTCATCTTATGAGTATCTGGGGTTATCTGCGCAGGGATGTAATTATGTCCCGCTTCCTATTACAATTTCAAGAGATATAAAAAACAAGTGGCATGTAAAACGCTCTAATGAACTTGATGTTTCAAGCGGGATTTCTGTTACCATATCCTGCAAGGATGTAAAAGGTGCGTTCCAGTTTATTAATGACCTGCTTGGACAGGAAGTCCAGAATTTAAGGTTCTGGGGAATTGAAGGCGAAGATTATGAAGTTGATGTAAATGGTTTGTTTTACAAGACTGAAAGCCAGGGCAGCAGGACTAACCAGCCTGTTTTACAGACGGGCCATTTCTGTTCATATCCATATTTCCCAAGAAGGGAAGGTACAAGTGATGATGGTATTAATGCCTTTTCACCTGAACACCAGGAGGATATATTTTTTAATACACTGGCACAGGATATTAAAGAATGTTTTATAGCGTATGGGTGTAAAAATTATGTAGATATGCTTGGCAATAATGAACAGCCAGGAAAATGGTATCCTATGTACTCATATGCTTCAAAGCTTACTTATTCAACACAGGCGGGACGTGTCTGGAAGAGCATGGATGAAGTAAAAAAGCAATGGCTGCCATTGGTAGTAATGGCAGATAATTTTGAGAAAATGTGGAATAAGTATATGGAAGCGTATAAAGGGTGCAAGTCGGAAATTTTTTTTGAAAACCTGCAAGGTGAATTAAACCGCAGGATAAAGTAAAGGAAGGTTGTTATTTATGGATTTTAATATAAATTATAAAAATGTTTTTGCAGAGGCAGGTTATTCCGATAAGGAAATAGAACAGAAAGTTTCAGACTGTTTTAATGAGATTTTTTATGGGGCAGATAAATTTTTCCATATGACAGAGGACGGGGAAATGGCTTACCTTGAAGATACAGGAAACCATGATGTACGTACAGAGGGAATGTCTTATGGGATGATGATATGTGTCCAGACAGGCCATAAGGAAGAATTTGACCTTTTATGGAAGTTTGCCAGGACTTATATGTATATGGATTATGGCAGGGATGCTGGTTATTTTGCGTGGTCAGTTGCTTGTGATGGCAAGAAAAATGCAGAATCACCAGCGCCTGATGGGGAGGAATTCTTTGCAATGGCACTTTTATTTGCTTCACACAGGTGGGGTGATGGCGAAGGGATTTTATGCTATTCAGAAGAGGCAAAAAAACTCCTGTATACCTGTATACACAAAGAAGAGAGTGGCAATGGGAGAAATATGTGGGATAAGGACAATTATCTGATAAGGTTTGTTCCAGAATGTGACTTTACTGACCCGTCATACCATTTACCACATTTTTACAGGCTTTTTGCTTTATGGGGCAATAAAGAGGACAGTTGTTTCTGGGAAAAAGCAGCACAGGCAAGCAGGGATTATTTACAAAAAGCATGTAATAGTATAACAGGTTTAAATCCTGAGTACAGTTATTTTGATGGTACACCATATGAAAAACAGGAAATATTTGGAAGGCATGACTGGTTTTATAGTGATGCTTACAGGACTATTGCGAATATTGCACTTGACAATATATGGGCTGACATGGAAGATGACAGCTATAAACTGTGGAGCAGCAGCATAGCAGCAAAATTACAGCATCTCTTTGACAGTAAAAATGAAGAAGGCTTTAATATAGTTTATACAACTGATGGCACAAAAACAGAAGAAAAGGTACTTCATCCTGCCGGGCTGCTTGCAACAATTGCACAAGCATCTTTAATAAGCAGTGATGCATCTGCATTAAGATGGGTGCGTATATTCTGGAACACCCCAATGAGGACAGGGGACAGAAGGTATTATGATAACTGCCTGTATATGTTTGCAGTGCTTGCATTAAGCGGAAAGTACAGGATATGGTAAGGCTGGTAATTTCCAGTTATCTTGTGTTAGTGTAATTTGGCGTGCAGACGGTTTCTGTGCCAGAGCCAGAATATTCCGTACAGGGGTACGCTTCCGCTACGGTGGCATACGCAGCGGCGCATAAAATCCCAAAGTACGGGATTTAAACGCCGGCGATGCCAAAGTACCCCTTTTACGGAATAATTCATGGCATCTGGTACGCAAAACCTGTCATCAAAAACTTACATTAAAACACAAAATAAACAGATAACTGGAAATCAAAGAAATTTATGAAACGGACGTGTGTTTTGTTATGCACATAGTATAGTCATAATGCATACAGATATAATACATATAATGCTTCCTGTTCTTTTCTTTGGTGACATCCCGCTTCCTTTAACCAGCCCTGCTATAAATAATACAAGAAGTTGTACAGGCTGTATAAGTGCATAAAAGTAAAGGTTAGCTGTAGCAGCAAGTGCTTCTGTCAACAGGCCTGTAGCATTGGGAATTCTTGTAGTACATGCTGCCAGAAATCCCTTTTTTGATACAAGTTTTTTAATATCCAGTTTAGGAAGCTGTATAACTGATGTTACAGACAGTACAATTATTAAGATTGTTACAGAATTACCATAGCCTGTTGCTTCCCTCATATGTACGCCATACATAAGTTTGGAAAATATGTAAAATATACAGACAGGAATGGTTTTCATCAGGTTTTTTTTACCAGTGCTGCTATCTTTAACTATAATATAAATCCCAAATAACAAAAATGCTGCAAGTATAAGCATATCTGCCCTTAAAGCATTTTTGCCATTGTATACATTATACAAATATGATAAAACAACATTTATTCCAAGCCATACTTTAAGCTCATATGGTTCCATAAATTTAAGCAGTACAGAAGTCGTGTAAAGTTCCATAAGCTTCCATACTACAAGAAAAACCAATAATATAAAGCTTTTACTGCCTGTCTGGAAATCCCATCCAGTAAAAGGCAGCAGGAACAGCAGCCATAAAACTGTAGCAGCAGAAACAATAAACGTATATTCTGCTGGATTACATTTAAGTTTTGCAGCTATATATTTATCACCAAATGCTGTAATACTATAAGAAATTACCGTAAGGAATGGCCATATCATTTTATATACCTCTTTTCAACAATTTTCCATAAATATTAAGGAATTCCTGTATATTGTATAAAAAACCAGGATATGCTGTTATATTATCTAATATTTCTTTTATTTTCAATCCTAATTAAGCTATATTACTTAATTACTATAATTTCCCCCTGTTTTTTCAATAATTTAATGGGGTAAAGCTTGAAAAAACATAATTATAATAAAAAATGTAAATAGTATAGGCCAATAAAAGAACAGGAGGAGTTATATGGTAAAATGGAAAAAATTATTAAAGAAGCCACTTTGTATGGTTTTATGCAGTGCAATGGTGGTAACAAGTGGGAATTTTACTGTTCCAGGAATGGCAGGGACAGTAAAAGCAGCAGAGGGGGCAGCAGAAAGTATAAATCTTATAGGAAATCCTTCATTTGACTATGTAGAGGGTGGCAAAGCTGGATGGTGGTACTATGATAATGGCGAAGTACAGGAAGACGGACAGGGCCATGATACAGGCAAATATATAAAAATTTCTAGTGCAAGTACTTCTGCTTCGTTAGGGGAAAATATTAAAGCCTATTTAGAAAGCCAGGATATTGGAATTGAAAACAATACAGAATATGAATTTAGCTTCTGGGTAAAGGCTGATAAAAGCAGCCAGGATGTAAAAGTTAAAGCAGAATTGTTAGTAGAAAAGAATGGAGATTATCCTAGTGCCAGTGATAGCGGATGGACATTTAACACTACAGAGGTTACTGTTTCAGATGAATGGCAGGAAGTTACAGGAAGTTTTACAACAAATTATACAGAAGGCCAGGATGGTGAACCAGATTTTGATGGCCTGCACTTTAAAATTACAGGGACAAGTACAGAAGCAGTTTCATTTTATGCTGATGATGTTTCACTGGTTAAGAAAGAAGTTGCAGAAGAACCAGGTGGCACTGTACCTTCAGGGAGTGGCAATATTTTATCCAATCCTTCTTTTGATGGCAATACAGATGAATGGTTTGCGACAACAGCAAATGAAGCAGCAAAGCTTGAATATGTATCTAAAGACGGACATGATGATATTGGCGGCTGTGTAAAAGTATATGACAGGGATGAGAACTGGAATTCGCTTGCACAGGATATTAAAAATAAGGTTAAAAATAAGACAAAGTATAATTTTAGCTGCTGGGTTAAACTAGGTGATGAATATAGTGCAGAGTCAACAGTGAAGGCAGGTCTTACTATAAATTCAACTGGTGATAATGAAGGCAAAGATATTTATGATGGATGGGGAATTTCAAATAATACAGTTAAAGCTTCTAAAGATGAATGGAGACAGATTAAGGGAAGTTTTATGGCAAACTGGAATGGTACTCTTTCTCAGTTACAGTTTAAAGTTGCTGATGAAAATAATACAAATTCCTTTTATGTAGATAACCTTTCCATTACAGAAGATAAACCAACAGAAAATATTCCAGATGAAGAACCAGGTGGAAATATTCCTGAAAAGGGTACAAATATTTTAGACAATCCTTCATTTGATGGCAATACAGATGGATGGTTTGCAACAACAGCAAAGGAAGCAGCAAAACTTGAATATGTACCTGAAGGCGGACATGATGGTATTGGTGGCTGTGTAAAAGTATATGACAGGGATGAGAACTGGAATTCGCTTGCACAGGATATTAAAAATAAGGTTAAAAATAAGACAAAGTATAATTTTAGCTGCTGGGTTAAGCTAGGTGATGAATATAGTGCAGAGTCAATAGTTAAGGCAGGACTTACAATACAGTCAGACGGCGATAATAATGGTGAACCTGTTTATGATGGCTGGGGTATTGCAAACAATACAGTTACAGCTTCTAAGGATGAATGGAGACAGATTAAGGGAAGTTTTATGGCAAACTGGAATGGTACTCTTTCACAGTTACAGTTTAAAGTTGCTGATGAAAATAATACAAATTCCTTTTATGTGGATAATCTCTCCATTACGGAAAATGAAGCAGATTTATCAATAGAGCAGGATATCCCGTCATTAAAGGATTACTTTGCCAGTGTAAACCCGAAGCATGATTTCAAGGTTGGTACTGCACTTACAGCAGATATTCTTTCTAATGACAATAAAATGCAGCTTGTCAAGAAACACTATAACAGTGTGACAGCAGGCAATGAAATGAAGCCGGATTATATTATTAAAGGGCTGAATGAAGATGGCAGTTTAAAGCTTGATTTTTCTACACCAGATGCCATGCTTGACGCTTTCTGGGAACATAACCAGGGTAAAGCTGAAAAAGACCAGATACATATACGTGGGCATGTGCTTTGCTGGCACTCACAGACACCAGATTTCTTCTTTAAAGATACAGAAGGCAATCTTCTTAGCAAAGATGCAATGAATGCAAGAATTGAAGAATATATTAAAAAGGTGCTTGAACATGTAAATGAAAAGTATCCAGGGCTTATATACTGCTGGGATGTTGTAAATGAAGCAATTATCCCTTCTGATGGTGAAAAAGGCGGCTTAAGGGTTTATGCTGGCGGCAGGGAAACATTCTACCACCAGATTTATAAAGACAGCAATGAGTACATTATAAATGCGTTTACATATGCAGATAAATATGCAGAAGAAGGCGTTAAGCTTTTCTATAATGATTATGGTGAAACAGAACCAACAAAAGTAAAATACATTTCTGAGCTTGCAGATGCAATAAATGCAGGCGGCGGAAGAATTGACGGCATTGGTATGCAGTCACATTATTCAATGGAATCACCAGGTGCAGAGGAATTTTATAATGCCATTACAGAATATGGCAGGCATGTGGATGAAGTGCAGATTACAGAGCTTGACATGCTTGCAAGCAAAAGCTATGACGGAAGTGATGCACAGAAGGAAGCAGAACTGGTTAAGCAGGCATACCGCTATAAGGAATTTGTTGATACAATACTTAAAGCAAAAGATGATGGTACTAATATAACTGCATTAGTATTCTGGGGCGTGGCAGATGATGACTCATGGTTAATTTCCCCTGAATTTTCAGATGGAAGACACAATATGCCACTGCTGTTTGATGAGAACCTTAAAGCAAAACCAGCATACTGGGCAATTGTTGACCCTTCAAAGCTTGCGCCAAACATAAATGAAGCAGATGTACTTGAAAGCAGCAAAGACTGGTCTCTTGCTTCACCTGTAAATATTGGTACAGATGGCAAAACATCCATGAAACTTTTATGGAATGACGGAAAGCTTTTTGTGCAGGTAACTGTAAAAGATGGTACATCTGATGCAGGTGATAAAGTAACTATTTACCTGGATAAAGAAAATTCCAAGTCAGAAAATACTGATGGTGTTGAAAAAATTACTATTAACAGAAATGACGCGGAAGCGGCAACAGACGGGTATGTAGCAGAAGCAGAGTTTGCTATTGCTGGCAAGGCTGCTAATGCAAAACTTGGCCTTGATGTAGTAGTTTATGATGCAGCAGCAGGGACTTCACAGTGCTGGAATGATTTCCAGATGAAGCAGGATGAAAGAAGCAAATACTATGGTACAATAACATTAAAGCCTTTTATGGTAATTACAAAAGGTTCTGCCGTTATAGATGGTGAAGCTGAAAGTGTATGGAATGATATAACACCGCATAAACTTACAGTTAATTCTAATCCTTCTGTTTCTACAAAAGGAAATGTAAAAGCTATGTGGGATGAAAATTATCTCTATGTACTTGCAGATATACAGGACGAAGTGCTTAACAATGATAATCCGGATGCATGGGAACAGGATTCATTTGAAATATTTGTAGATGAGAATAATGGCAAAACTGCAAATTATGAGGAAGATGACTGCCAGTACAGAATAAGCTATAAGAATGAATTAAGCTTTAATGGCCCAAACTGCAATGCAGACAATATCCAGAGTGCAGTAAAAGAAACTGCATATGGCTATATCGTAGAAGCAAAAATCAAGTTTAATAAAGTAAAGGGTGCAGAAAATAACCTTATAGGTGTTGATTTCCAGATTAATGATGCAGATGCTTCTGGAAGGCGTGTTGCTACAATTAACTGGTATGATGCTTCTGGAATGGGATATGCACAGCCAGGAGTTTTTGGTACTGCAAAGCTTGTAGCAGGGGCTTCTGTGCCAACAAAGAAACCAGGGCAGGTTGTTATACCTCCATATGCAGTATATACACCAGTACCAGAAAGTACACCAGCACAGAGTGCAGCGCCAGAAGGTACAGCAGAACCAGCAGAAAGTGCAGCACCAGGCAGTTCTGCACAGCCAGGAGGTACACAGGCACCAGCAGAAAGTGCAGCGCCAGAAGGCACAGCAGCACCAGGGACTACTACTGAGATTACAAAAGACGATGTAACAGGTGCAATTAAAGAAACCACTACTACAGTAGAAGGTAATAAAACAACAGTAATAGAAAAGGTAACTCTCCCTGGCAATATCCAGAATATTAAAGAAACTGTAACAGAAAATATAGACGGGTTAATAAAAACAACAGAAAAATACAGCAGCAGTGTGGTAAATGCTGTAATGGTTACAAATAAAACTTCTAAGACAGATGGTACAATTGTAGAGTCAGATTCTGTTATTTATACAGGTGTTTCAGATATTAACAGTAATTATTCTGCTAAAGTAAATATACCAGAAAGTTTCATGTTAAATGCAAAAGAAGCAGCTGTAAAGAATGTTGGCATTTATATTGAAAAACCTACAGTTGATGCAGTTATAGCCAACCAGGGACGCAAAATGGTTGTAAAAGTGGCAGTTCCTGATGTAGATGGTGTATCTGTTGGAAAAGTTGTAGTTACAAAAGAAAGCATATCAAGTGCCTTAAATGGTTCAAGAAAACTTGTAGTTAAAATTGAAAATGCAAGGCCAGAAGAGTCCTTTACTGTTACAATACCACAGAGTGAACTGAAAAAGATGAAAAGTGACATTGATATAACCGTAAAGACTAAAAAAGTACCAGATGCAGACAGCAGCATAAAAGAAAATATAGAGAATATATTATCTGCTAATGGCGTTAAAACAGGTAATTCCTATATTGTATCTGTAGCAGGCAATAATACTAAAGGCGGAATAAAGGTTTCATCACCTGTACTTGCCCCGTCTGTAAAGACTGGTGACAGTGTATATGTATACTGCTATAATAATAAGACAGGAAAGCTTGAAGAAATTGCTAACAGTAAGAGAGTTGTACTTGATGATGGCATGGCAGGGATTGAATGTTATCCTGGAAATAATTATGTAGTTACAGATAAAGAATTAAGCGGCAAAAATGTAGTTACTCTTACCGGAAGTACAAAAGTTTCTGTTAAAAAAGCTTCTGTTAAGAAGGGCAGCAGTACAAAGGTTAATGTTAAACTGCCTTCACAGCTTGTATTAAAAGCAAGCCTGAAAAAGAGCGTGCCTTATGGAAAACAGGCAGCAGTTGTTACATTTAAGTCTTCAGACAATAGCATTGCCAAAGTATCAAAAGATGGTACAGTCAAAGCAAAAGGCGAAGGCAAAGCTGTAATAACTGTAAAAGTAAAACTTGCAGATGGCAAAACTAAAACATTTAAGAAAAAAGTAACTATAAAATAGGCCTATAAAGCAATATATTACTATTTTATAAGGCAGCCCCATTGTTTTAACAGTGGGGCTGTTTGTTTTTTCTATAATTTATACCTGTTTTTTCTATAATTCACTAGGACAAAATTTTATACAGAATATTTATAATAATAAATGGAATACAGTAAGACAGATATCAGATAGTGGATGCCAGGACATTCTTAAGTAATATTCTGATATTTGTTTACAGTGTTGAAATTACAATGATTGGAGGAGGTTTTATATGTTTACAAAAAAACTTAAAAAAGCTACTTGTACTACATTATGTGCATCAATGGTTTTAACAGGTGCATGTACAGGTTTTCCAGGGACTGCTGCCAGTGTTTCCGCTGCGGGCACTAATATCCTTGATAACCCTTCATTTAGTACAGATGCAGGCGGATGGTTTGCAACAACAGCAGATACAGCAAAGCTGGAATTTGTAAATGATGGAAAAGGGCATGACCAGGATGGTGGTTATGTAAAAGTTGTTGAAAGGTCTGATACATGGAATTCCCTTGCACAGACTATTAAAGACAAGGTAAAAAACAAGACAAAATATGATTTTAGCTGCTGGGTAAAACTTGGCGAAGAGTATACAGCAGAGTCAACAGTTAAGGCAGGTCTTACAATCCAGTCAACAGGTGATAATAACGGTGAACCTGTTTATGACGGATGGGGGATATCAGGCAATACAGTAACAGCATCCAAAGATGAGTGGAGGCAGATAAGCGGAAGCTTTACTGCAAACTGGTCAGGAGACCTTACAGAATTACAGTTTAAAGTTGCTGATGAAACATGCAAAAATTCATTTTATGTTGATGAACTTTCAGTTACAGAAAATACCGCAGACTTATCAATTGAGAAGGATATACCTTCGTTAAAAGATTATTTTGTTTCTAAAAATGCAAAATATGACTTTAAAATTGGTGGTGCACTTACAGCAGATATTCTTACAAATGAGAATAAAATGCAGCTTGTGCAGAAACATTATAACAGTGTAACAGCAGGCAATGAGATGAAGCCGGATTATATTATTAAAGGAATTAACGATGATGGAAGCTTAAAGCTTGACTTTACTATTCCTGACACTACACTTGATGTGTTCTGGAAATATAACCAGGGCAAAGCTGAAAAAGACCAGATACATATGCGTGGGCATGTACTCTGCTGGCATTCACAGACACCAGAAATTTTCTTTAAAGACAAAGATGGCAAACTTCTTAGTAAGGATGCAATGAATAAAAGGCTTGAAGAATATATACAGAAAGTACTTGGACATGTACAGGAGAAATATCCAGGCCTTGTATATTCATGGGATGTTGTAAATGAAGCAATTAACCCTGGTGATGGCGAAAAAGGCGGTCTTAGGACTGCAAATGGCGGAGTAGAAACATTCTACCACCAGATTTATAAGGACAGCAATGAGTATATTATAAACGCATTTAAGTATGCTAACAAATATGCAGACAAAGCTGTAAAACTTTTCTATAATGACTATGGCGAGACTGACCCTGTAAAAGTAAAATGCATTTCAGACCTTGCAGATGCTATAAAATCTTCTGAGGGAACAAGGATTGATGGTATTGGTATGCAGGCACATTATTCAATGGAAAGCCCAAGTGCAAATGAACTTTACAATGCAATTAAAGAATATGGCAAGCATGTAGACGAAGTGCAGATTACAGAGCTTGACATGCTTGCAAGCAAGAGTTATGACGGAAGTGCAGCACAGAAAGAAGCAGAACAGACAAAACAGGCATACCGTTATAAGGAGATTATGGATACAATCCTTAAAGCAAAAGATGAAGGTGTTAATATAACAGCAATAGTATTCTGGGGCGTTGCAGATGATGATTCATGGCTGCTTTCACCTGAATTTTCACAGGGAAGGCACAACATGCCGCTCTTATTTGATGAAAACCTTAAAGCAAAACCTGCATTCTGGGGAATTACAGACCCTTCAAAGCTTCTGCCAAATATTAACGAAGCAGATGTGCTCCAGAGTGAAGATAAAGACTGGTCACTTGCACAGCCAGTAAATATTGGCACAGATGGAAATTCATCAATGAAGCTTTTATGGAAAGATGGTTCACTTTATCTCCAGGTAACAGTAAAAGATGCAACAAATGATGCAGAAGATAAAGTAACAATCTATCTTGACAAAGATAATGCCAAGGCAGAAAATGTTAACGGGGTTGAAACTATAACTATAAAGAGGGCAGAAGCTACAGCAACAGCAGATGGCTATGTAGCAGAGAAGGAACTTGGCATTGCTGGCAAGGCAGCAAATTCAAAGATTGGGCTCGATGTAGTAGTGTCTGATGCAGCTACAGGAAATAACCAGTGCTGGAATGATTTACAGATGAAACAGGCTGAAAGAAGCAAATATTATGGTACATTAACATTAAAGCCATTTATGGTAATTACAAAAGGCTCTGCGGTTATTGATGGTGAGATTGACGAAGCATGGAACAATGTAACAGCACATAACCTTACAGTAAATTCAAACCCTTCTGTTTCTACAACAGGAACAGTTAAGACAATGTGGGATGAAGATTATTTATATGTGATTGCGCAAATCCAGGATGCAGCCCTTAATAATGCTAATGTTAATGCCTGGGAACAGGACTCATTTGAAATATTTGTAGATGAAAATAATGGAAAGACTGAAAGCTATGAGGCAGATGACTGCCAGTACAGAATAAGCTATAAGAATGATTTAAGCTTTAACGGTGAAAACTGTAATGCAGACAATATCCAGAGTGCAGCAAAAGAGACAGCAGGCGGATATGTAATAGAAGCAAAAATTAAATTCAATAAAACCAAAGGTGCAGAAAACCAGCTTATAGGTGTAGATTTCCAGATAAATGATGCGGACGCATCAGGTGTACGTGTAGCAACAATTAACTGGTATGATGCTTCTGGAATGGGCTATGCACAGCCAGCGGTATTTGGTACAGCTAAACTTGCAGGGAGCACAGGAAGCACAAGCACAGGAAAAGATATTAGTGCAGCAGATGTTTCTGGAATAAAGAATTACAGCTATACAGGAAAAGAAATCCAACAGGTTTTAGCTGTAGAAGCAGATGGAAAGCAGTTAGCAGAAGGTACAGACTATACAGTAGCTTACAGTAACAATATTAATTCTGGAAATGCAGAAGTTACAATTACTGGATGTGGTGATTACAAAGGAACAATAACAAAAATATTTAAAATAACAAAAGCTAAGCAGAAAATACAACTTAAAAAAGCATCATACAAGAAGACTGCTGGCAGCAAGAGCTTTAAATTAAACGGGATTAAAGCTTTTGGTAAATTAAGCTATAAGAGTTCCAAAACAAGTGTTGCAACTGTAAACAAGAATGGAAAAGTTACAATAAAAGGGACAGGAACAGCTAAGATTACAATAACAGCAGCAGGGGACAAAAACCATAAAAAAGCAACAGCAACAGTAAAAGTAAAAGTAGCAAAAAAATAACAAAATAGTTAGCATTTTTTCTTCATTAATACATAAAAAGGCATGCCACAGGCATGTCTTTTTGTATATTTAGTATTGATAAACACCTGGCATATGTCTATAATAATTTTGGTAATTATATGCCAGTTAAATATAGAGGGGAGATAAATGCATGAAAATTTTATTAGTTGAGGATGATATTGAAATTAGTGATATGTTAAAGAACTTCCTGTCAACTGAAAACTTTGAGGTAACAGCGTCATATAATGGGAAAGATGCCTGCCAGAAGTTTTTTATGGATAAATACAGCCTTGTACTGCTTGACCTTAGGGTTCCAGGTTTAAGTGGTATGGAAGTCCTTAAAAACATCAGGGAGGCCAGTACAGTGCCAGTTATTATTATTTCTGCCAAGGACTCGGACTCCGATAAAACACTGGGGTTAGGAATGGGGGCAGATGATTATATTACAAAACCATTTTCAGTTACAGAGGTGCTGGCACGCATAAAGGCAAATATAAGAAGAAGTACACAATATGCGGCGGATACCAGTAATTCCGCAGGGGAAGAGGAAACAATTATAGAAAAAGGCGGTCTTATAATTAATACAAACGACTATTCTGTTTATAAAAATGGCAGTAAAATTGAACTTACAATAAAAGAATTTGAAATATTAAAGCTGCTTTTTTTAAACCCTAAAAAGGTATTTACAAAAGAGCAGATTTATTCTTCTGTCTGGAATGATGCATATATGGGTGATGAAAATGCGGTAAACGTCCATATCAGCAGGCTGCGTAATAAAATAGAAGAAGACAAAAAGAACCCGGAGTACATAGTTACAGTATGGGGAATTGGATATAAGGCAGGGGATGTTAATTGAACAGCAGAGCAGTTATAACTATTCTGGTATGTATTATTATTCTGCTGGCAGGGGTTATTATTTACCAGCAGTTCGTTTATAAAGTTTTCAAAACAAAATATGGTATACAGGCAGAGCTAAAGAAAATTACACAGAATATTTCAGATATCCTTGATAATAATACAGATGAAAAAGTTATGGTTTTTACGGATAATAAAAAAGTTATGGATTTATGCGGGCAGATAAACAGGCTGGTTTTAGACAGGCAGAAAATCCAGGCTGGCTATAAGAAACAGGAAATTTCTTTAAAAAAGATGCTTGCAAATATTTCCCATGATATAAAGACACCTCTTACAGTTATTTCAGGCTATCTTGAAATTATGCGCATTAATGGGGCAGATGCCCTGGCATTACAGAAGGCAGAGGCAAAGGCAAACCAGGTGGCAGGTCTGGTTAACCAGTTTTTTACACTTGCAAAGCTTGAAGCTGGTGATATGGTTATGGATATGGAAAATGTTAATATTAGTGAGCTGTGCAGGGAAAATATACTGGATTTCTATGAAATTTTAACAAGAAAGGATTTTAATGTAGATATATCAGTTCCAGAAGAAAATATATATGTATATGGAGATAAAAGGGCAATAGAGCGTATTTTAACAAATATTTTGTCTAATGCAATACATTATGGCATTGATGGGAAATATATTGGTATTTTTCTGCATAGTGAAGAAGGCTTTGCACTTATTGATATAACAGATAAAGGAAAAGGGATAGAAAAAGAATTTGCAGAAAATGTATTTGAAAGGCTTTATACAATGGAAGACCCACGCAGCCGCAGAGTAGAAGGGAACGGGCTTGGGCTTGCCATTGCGAAGAACCTTGCAGTCCAGATGGGTGGTGATGTTTTGCTGGTTAGCAGGCCAGGAGTACAGACAACCTTTACAATTAAATTAAGAAAGATATAATAAAGCAGAACGAAAGAAATTTGTAATATTTATTCAAGAGTTTTGAAAAAACATACTGCTATAATGGTTTTACAGAAGGGAGGATTTATTATGCAATATATTTTACGGACAGAACACTTATCTAAAACTATTGATGGCAGGGAAATTGTAAAGGATATAAATATCCATGTGAAGAAAGGTGAAATTTATGGGTTTTTAGGGCCAAATGGTGCTGGAAAGACAACTGTGATGAAGATGGTGGCGAATCTCTGGAAACCAACATCAGGAAGCATTGAACTTTTTGGTGAAAAGCTGTCACCTGTATCATATGAAGTATTAAAAAGAATGGGAAGTATTATAGAATTCCCATGTTTCTATGAACATATGACAGGGGAAGAAAACCTCCAGCTCCACTGTGAGTATATGGGTTATTATATGCCTGGCAGTGTAGAAGATGCACTGGAGATATCAGGCTTGGCAGATGCAGCTAAAAAGCCTGTTAAAAAATATTCGCTGGGCATGAGGCAGCGGCTTGGAATAGCACGTGCAATACTGTGCAGGCCAGAACTCCTTTTACTTGATGAACCAGTAAACGGTCTTGACCCTGCTGGTATGAAACAGGCCAGGGATTTATTTAAAAAACTAAGCACTGGATATGGAATATCAATTATCATATCAAGCCATATTCTTTCTGAAGTTGGAAGCATAGCAGACACTATAGGGGTTATCAGTAAAGGCAGCCTTATAAAAGAAATCCCAATAGAAGAGGTTTCTTCAATGTCTGAAACATATATATGGCTTTCTGTGGAAGATGTTAAGAAGGCGGCTTATATACTTTCTGATAAGCTTGGGCTAAATAATTTTAAAATTATGGATAAAAACAATATACGTATTTATGAAGGAAATATCACAACAAAAGAGATTTCAGCCCAGCTTGCCCTGGACGGTGCAGGGATAAATTCTATTGGAACGAAATCAGAAAGCCTTGAAGACTATTTCTTAAAAATAACAGGGGAGGGTGGAAAATAATGTTTAAATTAATTAAGCTTGAATGGAGAAAAAACAATATTTTAAAGTATATACGCAATGCTTTTATACTGGCTGTGGTTTTATGTATTTTTATATTTGCAATGGCTTTCCTTGGAATTGCAAATGACCCTGATGGGACATTAGATGCAGCAGAGGGCAAGAATATAATTTCCTCACCTATAGAATTATTTACTAGTATTTCATTTCTTGTTTTTACAGGTGTTATGTATGCTTCATTTATTGTAAGCGCATATAAAAACAAAACTATGGCATTAATGTTCAGCTATCCTGTAAAAAGGCAGAAAATCTTAATTTCACAGATGGCAGCAGTATGGGTTTTTAATTTTACCGCACTAGTTTTAACAAAATTATTTATTTATATCTGTATATATGCAGGTTCAAAAAACATGCAGCCATCATTTGTAATTGACTTTAATATGGCAGACCCATACTTTTATATACAGCTCCTGGCAAAATCATTTGTAACCATCAGCATGGGGTTTATAGCATTATTTGCCGGGCTTATGCTTAAGTCATCAAAGGCAGCAGTAGTGGCCTCATTTCTTCTGGTTATTTTTACAGAAGCCAATATAGGTGATTTTTCCCTGGCAGGCAACAGCCTGTTCCTGGTTATATTAACAGTTTTATCATTTATATTTGCAGGGCTTTCTGTATGTAATGCAGAAACACGGGACTTAATATAATGGGAGCTTCCATTAATAACCATCTTGTTAATAATTATTACAACAAACAGCCCTTTATATAAGGATATAAATAAACTTTCCAGGGAGTACAGAGAGCTCCCTGGAACTTATAAACTTATATTTATTTTTACATTCCTGTATTTTACAGGTTTATTTTGTCTTTTGTACAGTCCGTTGACTGTTATCCATTCTGTTGCCTTTTATCCAGTTTGTTGACTGTTATCAGTATGTCTGCTGGAAAAGCTCAAATTTCTGTACCATCGTATTTAAAATTCCAGCCTGGGAAGCCAGTTCTTCTGAAGTAGCAGATGTTTCCTGTGATACAGCAGAATTATCCTGTATGCCATGTGATATTTCCTTAATTCCTGTGCGGAGGTGTTTCATTCTTTCTGCCTGGACTGCTGCATTTTCTGCTGTTTCCTGAATCATTTCATTAACACGGCTTACAGCATCTACAGATTCTTTTAATGAGTCCATTGCACCAGCTGCTATAGAATTTCCTTTATTGATTTCTTCCATTGAAATCCCGATTAATTCTTTAGTATTGTTTGCTGCTTTGGAACTTTCTAGTGCCAGCTTGCCTATTTCATCAGCAACAACAGCAAAGCCCTTGCCTGCTTCACCAGCACGTGCAGCTTCAATTGAAGCATTTAATGATAAAAGGTTTGTCTGTGCAGCAATATCTTCAATTGTTTGTATAATACCAACAACCTGCTGGGATGTCTGGTGTATTTTATCCATAGCATCCATCATAAGTTTCATTTTTTCCTGGTTCTGTCCAATCATTTCCGAAGCCTGTGCAGTTGCCTGGGCGGAAGTTTCTGCTTTCATGCGGCTGTTTTCCACCTGGTCTGCAATTGTATTTGTCGTTTCTGTAAGCTGCCCGATAGATGTTGCCTGGGCTTCAGCACTTTCTGCAAGAAGCTGTGAGGCAGTGGCAAGTTCAGCAGCTCCAGTAGACACATGGCTGGATGTTTCATTAATGCCTGTCATGACCTGGTTCATAGAACCGGAAATATTAAGCAGTGCAGTTTTTATTTTCTGGAATTCACCAGCATAATCATTTTTCAAGTCTATACTTAATTTACCATCAGCTATCTGTGCAAGGACTTCTGATGTTTCATCAATATACTTTATATATTCTTTCAGCCTGCTAACTGTCCTCTGGAATGATTTGCCAAGTTCACCAATTTCATTTTCACTAGTAATATCCAGGTTTACATCCAGGTTGCCGTCAGCAAGAAGCTGTGCTGTATGGTTCAGTTCAAGTATTGGTTTTATAAGGTTTGCAGCACTTTTTTTAATTCTTAGCCTAATAAGGAAAATTCCAGCAGCAAAAATAATAATAAGGGCAATTACCATTGCAATAAGTATATCATAATACTCTGTTGCTGTCATGCAGCTTAATACCATATATCCAGTATCTCCTGCCTGTTGCAAATAACCATATTTTGTAGTGCCGCCTGTTTTGTATTTCAAAAAAGTATTATTTGGGGACATAACTGCATCTATAGTATTTTGTGATACATCTGTATCCTTAATATTTTTTTGTATAATATCATTCTGTGGATGGTAGAGGAATGTACCTGTTCCAGATAATAACAGCATATATCCGTTACGGCCGATTTTATATTCACTCATAATAGATGTCATATGTTCTAATGATATATCCATACCAGCCGCACCAAGAACTGACTTTGTAGCGTCATCAAGAACTGGGGATGCAGCGCTTAAAATCATCTTTCCAGTAGAAGAATCAATATATGGTTCAGTAAGTACAGTTTCTTTTTTCTCAATACATCCATACCAGCCTCGTCCTGTAATATCCCAGCCTTCTTCACTTATAAAACCGTCTGACTGTGTAAGCACACTTGCATCTAAGTCAGAAATCCACGCTGCCATTACATTACTGGTATCAGTATTTGCGATATGGACAAGGTTATCCATAACAGTATCCATTTTTTCTGCCTGGCGTATATCACTGCCAGCTTTTGTTTCTGTCATAACAGACTTAATTTCAGGGTTGACGGATAATTGTTCTACACTTTTTGTGTATTGCTGCAGAAATCCTGTTAGCTGGTTTGCTGCTGCACTGGACTCCTCTATAAGTGCATTTTTCTTAGATGTAATGCTGAGCCATCCAGTAATAAAAATAGCTACAGCAGCTATAAAAAGAAGCACGAAAATAACGCTTCCGCCAATCTGGTAGAGAATTTCATCAGCTATTTTTTTCTTTGTATTTGTTTTTTGTGCCTGTTTTTTCATGTAAAAACCTCCCTATTGTGTTTTAACTTTATCTCCATTTTTATTGTACTGCTAATCAGGGTACAATACAATAAGAATTTGTGGTTATTTTATAGTTACTATATCTGTATTCTATATAGTCCTAAATTTGTGATAAGATAATTAAATAGTATATAATCAAGGTAAAATAACCGATATATATAATGGAATGTTAAAAATATTTTTATAAAAATTAATATAATTTTGAGGTGTGTAAATGAATAAAACCAGAAAACAGAAGTTGTTATTAATTGTACCAGGCTTTTTAACTATTATAAGCCTTAGTATACCAGGCTGTAGCACAAGGGATTATAGAACAAGGGAAAACCAGGAAACAGTTTCATCAGATTATTTTAGTGATGTAAAAAATACTCCATCTGATGTGCCAGAGCTGGGTACACCAGATAGAAACCAGGATGAAAGTGCTAATGGCGGCTGCACTAATGTAGATACATCAATATCTTCAGGGTATTATCTTTCTTTTGGTGTACTGGATGAGGATGTTGTCATAGATGGGGCAGGGAGGAATAAATCCGAGGTGTCAGTTAATGGTAAAAATGTTGTTTTTCCACAAGGTGGTATCAGAAGTATCAGTATAAAGAGCTGGTCCAGGAAAGAGAAGGCATATAATCCTCCAAAGTCTGGAATTATAAAGTATATAGATGCTTTGGAGAGTGCAGTAATTGTAGATAGTGTTCCAAAGAATGTTATAGAAGAAATGGTTAAAATTGAAACACATATTATTTATTTAAATAGCCATGATGAATTTAGAACGGTAAATATTATAAATTTTGGAAATGGATATCATGAAATCTCTGTTGGAAAAGACGATGTAGAAAATTTTGCAAAAAAGGTTTCTATTAAGTCTGGGACAGGTGAAAAATACAACCAGGTTTTCTTGCGTTCAATGGAAGCAGAAAAGGTTATAAAAAAATGGCTTAATTGGGAAAAACAAGGTAAAATGGGGTTTAGGCTTGTACAAAGTGCCAGTCTGTCTTATGATGGAAATGCAGATGGTATTAAGCTGGCAGAAAAACCTCTGAATAAACTTAAAAAATATCTGGAAACATGTAGAAAAACTGGTGGAACACCATGTGGTTATGAGAATTATTTTGAGTGTGTACAGAATGACGGAAACCAGTTCCATTTTTCTATATCTGCGGACGGAGAAAGCATTTCAACGGATAAAGGTGTATATATTATAGATTATCCATATAATGAAAAAATAGTGGAAATATTTAAACAAATCCGTAAATCTGCCAATAACTAGAAATAATAAAAATTTCCAGTTATCTTGTGCTGCTGGGTGGACGGACGCAGGGTTTCTAGTGTTACACTAAATTATTCCATTACAGAAAGCATGTCGCAGACATGGCTTTTGCACGCATTGCGCTACGACACAATGTCATTTAGTTAAGGGAGATGTGGAATTTAACAATGATGGGATGCGCTGGCAAATCCAAAGTGCCTTCCATGAACAAGCACGCTTTCGCTTGGGCTCGCACGCAATGGATGCATAAAGCCCTTATGTTCCTTCGGAACATTTAATACAGGGCTTAAGCACCAGCGGCTTCGTACAGCTTTTTCATGGAAGCACATTTGGAATTTGCCAGCTAGTCTGCTCTTTGGCACTTTCCAAAAACATTCCTGTCAGAACTCTTAACTAAATGACATTACGCTACGACAGCACACACAACAGTGCACAGGGATACAAACACTGGCGGTGCTGAAGTGCGCCTGTCATGGAATAATATTAGCTGGAACACTGGAAACCTGCTGTATCCTGGCAAAACCATAAAAAACCACTATGTTGTTATAATATGCTTTTAACTTTGCTTTGCAGCTATTGTCAAGTTGTTTAATTCAAATGCCACGGATTGCGGCTTTAAGCCGGAAAACGTATTGTTTACTTACTGCCAGGTTCCGTTAATTTCTCTGCTGAATGGACACCAGCCGGGTGAAGTTCCCTTTCCATTTATCTTATTATCTTATCCAGTTCTATAAACAGGAAACTTTCAATCTTATCCAGAAAGGGTAAATTTTATTTTATTTTCCTGATAGCCCCGCTTTATTTCGGCGGCATATGAACTTGTATCAAATTTAAAATACAATCCAAATTTATCAGAAACAATCTGAAAAGTATTATCATCTATGCGTTTGAGGTTTTTCATGCGGCTGGCAACTTTTTGTATTTTGCTGGGAATTGGCTTTATAATTCCTTCACTTTTCATTTTTGGTATCTGCATAATGTTATAGAATTCCTGGATATCTTTAACAGAAAAATTTTCTATTCCGTAATAATAAAATATCATAATAATATCTTCCATCTGTAAACCAAATGGTGAACAGTCAAAAAAGGAAAGAGAAGATGTATCCTTGCAATAATAGTAAATTTCATCCATATTCAATTTTGACCAATCCATTTGCCATCATCCCCCAATTCCAGTTTATATTGGAGAAAATTATACCATACCTGGTTATGGAAAGCAATCCCGTTCCATCTCCCTTGGACAGCAGGATTTTTGCCGTAGCGGAATGTATGCAGAAGCCATGCCTCCGGCATGCTTTTTTCTTATATGACTTTAGTCTGTTGACTGCGAAGCGAGTTTCTCAACAGAGAAATGAGC
>CAJTRU010000009.1:0-7658 GCA_910579085.1 uncultured Lachnospiraceae bacterium
TAGCGCAAGCGTGCCCCTGTATGGAATATTCTGGCTCTGGCACAGAAACCGTCCGTTTTCCCACCAACAAAAGATAACTGTAAATTACCCCCTACTGCGTTGTTGAACTTGGGAAATAATTATTTTGCAGCAGCGATGCAGCTTTTAATGGAAGCAATAACAGAGATGTAATTAATTACATCTCTGTAAAAAGTGCAGAATACCTATAACCCAGACTAAAGTTTCTTATTTGTCTTTTCCTGGAATTTTTCATTTTCAACTATAAAACGTTCATGTATTCCTTTGCCTATTAAACCTTTATTGTCATAAGCTTCAACTTTAAATACCAGTTTCCTTCCCTCTATTCCAATAAGTTCACTGTCACATGTTATCTTCATTCCAACGGGTGATGAGGCAACATGGTCTATTTCAACTTTAGTGCCAACACTTCCACAGCCTTCATTAAGGTGTGGCATTACACTTGTAAATGCTGTTTTTTCCATAAGGGCAAGCATTGCTGGTGTTGCAAATACATCCATTACACCACTTCCCATATTTTTAGCTGTAAGTTCTTGTGTTACTGTAATTTCCTGGTGTCCTTTAATACCTGTTTCTAACATTTTAATCCTCCATCCATTAATAATTAATAATAAAAATATTTTCTTTCTGAAACTGTGCCAATAATGCGTAACGCAAATTCTGCAAAACCAGCAATTGTATCAACTGCCCGTTTATAAGGGCTGGATAATATAATATCAATATGCTTGTCCAATAAAAACCCTGTAACAAGTTTCCTGTCTTGTAACCCTTTATTTGAAAGTTCTCTTGACATATCGTCATGGTTATTGTAATCTGGTTTGGCGTGCCTGATAAAATATACTGTAGTCATTTTTTGCTTTTCCACCATTTATTTTCACAATTCATTATTGTTATCAAGAAACAACTCTTTAAAATATGGAAGGGAACATACCCAGTCACAAAATGTATGCCATTCTTCAAGTTTATGGTTCTTTCTCGCATTGTACATTGATACTGCATTTTCATAAGAAAATGTACATGTACGCATCTGGTTATAGCTTTCTGGCAGAAGCTGTATAATACTGTACCATAAGGATTTATCATTTGTACTAATATATTCTTTTCTTATATTTTCAAGTGCCAGCACTATATTTTCCATATGTAAAAGTGCAGACGGGACTAAATGGTCTGTACTAAAATCAGATATTTCAAATGGCTTACTGTGTATTTTATGCATTGTACTTGTTGAATTGGCCACAGTACCGACTTTATATGTGTCATATTCTTTCCACCAGTAAATTGGTGCTGTAATATCTACTGAAATAAAAACCTGCCTTATAAATTTGCGGTGGTCACTCCCTGCATGGCACAGCTTTTTTGCAAGTGTTAAATCATTAGCACCAAATACAAAATTTCCTTCCGTATCTGTATAACTGTCGTACCTGTCCCAGCTATTAAGAGGGTTTCTTGCTCCACGCATTGCATTTTCAAAATTCATTACAGATGTTCTTTCCAGTTTTATCATAAATAATTCCTTTCTGGCCAATGCCATGCTTCATACCTATTCCTCAAATTCTACAATTACATAATATCCCCGTTCGTTATGTTCCACATTTTTTACAATGCCTTCATCTGACTTAATTCTTTCATTAACCTTATAGCAGCCTGACATGGCTACCACAGGGTCTATTATATAACTATAGTTAAGGGCTGTTTTTTTCTCGCTGACATGTACCTTGTCACCTGGTTTTACAAGCCCTGGACGTTCCATTTTAAATGTAATTTCACGCATTTTCTAATAGCCTTTCTTTAATAATGCCTGGTTAAAGCCAATAACCCCTTAAATGGAATATAGCAGTTTTATCAGTATGGCGGGTAATAAAATCCCATATTACAGCACATGCTGCCTCCCATACATACATTGCAGAGCATATATACCATACATAATTTTGCACATGTGGCACTTCCAGAACCTGCTGGCGTGCCATAAGGGCTCTGCATACTCTGGTACCACATACCGCCTGATTCAAGCTGGTATACAAGCTGTGCAAACTGCTGGTTCTGTGGTTCAAGTGCTGCTGCCTGCTTTGCATACTCTATGGCAAGTATATTATTTCCAAGACCTGCATTAGCTATTGCGCTAAGGTAATACCACTGGCCGTTTTTCTCCTGCATCTGTGCAAGGACATTAAGTGCCTCCCTGTAATAACTGCTGTTTATATAATTAGCTGCCGCCTTTAAATGCATGGAATTTACATCCTGGCTGGAAGAATTCTGCCCTCCCATGCCTTGTCCCGTATAATAACCGCCTGTACCAAAACCAGACCATCCGCCGTTATAGTAACCATTCTCTTTTTCATCCATTATCTGTTTATAAGCCTGCTGTATTTCCTTAAAACGCTCTTCAGCCTGGGCTTTATTAGGATTATTTATATTTGCATCAGGATGGTATTTCCTGCTTAAATTCCTGTATGCTTTCTTTATCTCATCAGAAGAAGCAGACCTGCTTATTCCAAGAACCTGGTATGGGTCACTCATATTTTTCTCCAATCTGGCCAGGAATGGCTTTTTTATTCTTTACACATTCATAACGGCACCACACACCCGAATAAATAATGTTCCTTAAAATTTCCACATTCTGCACAACAGGCAGCCGTTCAAAAGCCCTGCCTGTCTCTGACATCATCATAAGTAGTATCTGGTACACCCTTTCCTGCGTAATATTACCACTATCTGCTGCAAGAAATGGATTGTAACAATGTTTTTTCCTGTCCTCTTCCAAATCCTCATATGCATCCATAAGATATATAAACTTGCCAAGAAAATATCCCATCCTTTTCAAGTCTTTTGCCCACTCATCACTACAATATACAAATACAGCAGCACATATATCACCAAAACAGCCCGCAACATAATCAATATCTGTACAGTTGCTTTTTTCTGCATCAGACAGTTTTATAAGCCTGGATTTAATTAGTTCTGCCTTTTCTGGATATTTGCTGCTAATCTTCCTGGCTTTAAATAAAAGCATCTTTCCATACAATGCCTTTAAAAGTTTATGCTCATCATTCCAGTCATCTTCGCATTTATAATATGATAAAAGGATATTCATATCCGCTGCATATTTTAAATAATCTGACTGTTTAACTAGCTGTTTATATGCAGGATGTGCTATGCACCTTATATCCTGCACTAAAACATCTGGTTCATACAATGCTGTCAAAAGCATACCAAGAAAAGCCATATCATAATTTAAAGAAAGCTGCCCCACAAACCCATAACTCTCTTTAAGGCATCTGCACAGGCCACAATAATATGCCCTGTATTCCCTTAATTCACGTACTTTCAGTTCATCCTGGCAGGGAAGCACATAACCAAACAACCGCCTCAGCTCCTTTTTATAAACTCTGTATGGCACTTAGGACAGGTAATTGCAATACGCCCTTTTCCTTTTGGGACTCTTATGCCCTGTTTGCACTGCGGGCATTTATAAATATGGTGTGTCCTGCGCTGCTGCATATGGCTTCTCTGGCGTGCAAAAAAGAACTTTATGCCATTATGGAATTTCATATACCTCTCATATTCCGAATACCTTTTACTATGGTTTCTTGACAACATACGGAAATAAGCATAAACAATTGCTGCAACCGACAAAGTGTTAAACAGGAAATGTATAAAAGAATTTTTAATAAACATTTCCATAACCACCATTACAAGGGCACTAAAAACCAGAAAATTAGTAAACTGGTCCACCCCATACCTGCCCTGCATAAACCTTGCTAATCTTTCCCTCATAAAACCCCTCATTTCTACAAATAAACCATTGTGCCACATGCCAGGCAGATATATGCCCTCTGCACTGGCTGCTTAAAAAATCCTTTTTTAATTTATAATAAATAATTTTAATTCATTTTGCAGAAAATTCAATGTAGTAATTTATGAACAATTATAAAATATCTATAAAATTCTTACAAATCCTTTAAGTTTTAATCTGTACCTGTCTCCATGCTGCCAGCCACAAATTCATAAGAAGAAAGATAGTTTATGCCATCTTCTGATGGTTCATAGGTTATTTTAATAGTATCACCCTCTGTAATCTTTATAAGCTGCTCATTATCCGCAAATTTCTGCTTATAGACATTATGGTTTTCATCCTTAATATATACAACAGTTCCTTCTTCTGTATTAATAAACTGTATGCCTGCCACCTTGATTACATCTGTACTATTAGCTGCTTCATTATCTGGTATAATGCTGCCACCTTCCGTTTTAAGGAGTTTTTTATAATTTGCAAACACCTCACCCTGTGTAGAAGCTGTTGCAACTATATTATACTGCTCAACATTTACCATTGCGTACATTTTAACAAGGCCGCCATCATCTTTAAGCACCATAATATAAGTTGGCACACCGCCAACATTTATAAGGCTTGGAAAAGCAGCATCATAGCCTTTCTCCTGGACTTCACCCTCAGCAGCCGCCATTGCAGAATGTTCTTCTGCACCTGATACTTTATAATATTTTGCTTCTGATGTACGCTGGTTCATCATTACAAAACCTATATTGGACTGGTCACCATTTACAGAAGTAACACCTGTATAAATCCACACATCATCGCCAATTATTTTATACCCAAAATCATCTGTAACCTGTTTACAGTCTTTCTGCCCGAAAATACTGTTAATAAAACCGCCTGACAATGTTCCAAACCAGTTATATTTATCACATAAAAGATGCCCGTCATAAGCATTGTCAATCCATGATGGTATATTGTTAATCTTATAATAACTGCATGAACCATCCACAGGATTACACAGTATAACCCCGTTTACATCCATTCCGCCAAAAAGCCCGACACGTGCCGAAACCGTAGGACATACATAATAAGGGTTTCCCTCATCATCAATTTCAAAATTATAACCTGATATAATCTTTGTTGGATATTCCAGCTGTACATGGCGCATAAGGTTATAGTTAAGATATGCTGATGGCACATATTTCATGCCCTGTGGAAGTTCCACATACTCTGCATTTGAATTAACAGGGTTTACCTTTACATAACCTGGTACACCCTTGTCCCTGTTATTCCACCATTTAAAAAAGCTTGCATATTTAAGTGCAGAAACTTTATATGGGGCTTTCTGTATGCTTATCTGTGTATAATCCCTTTCAACTTCATACTGGCTTACCACCTCTGACAGTGAACCTATTTTCCTGTTGCCAAATATCCTTGCACTTTCTGTATCCATAAGCGCAAGGTCTGTTATACGCTCTGTTTCCTCAAGGTCAGACGCAAAGTCCTTATTCTCCACTTCCAGCAGTGAAGCGTACTTCTTTGCCCTTAAAAGCGGTGAACCAATAATATTCCCAACAAATGCCACCAGAAAAAAAACTACTGCAAGCACCCCAAATGTTTTACTGATAAAAGGAAGGGTATTAAAATTCTTAATCCTCTTATTCTTGTCAAATTTATACCTTATACTGTTAATTCCGCATATAGCCCCAAGTACAAGGCATACTACCACCATTCCTGCCCAGAAAGATGGTTTGTGTATATTTATTACAGGATAATTTACATAATAATATCCCCCAGTAAATATAACAAATAGCAGCAACAGCAGCGCATATATTTTTTTCTTCATCAAGTTTCCTCCATATATAGTATAAACACTATTCTTTTACAGAAGCTAGAAGCTCCCTTTTCATTTCATAATAAGCAGGTGTCATATCCAGGTAATGCCTGTGCGGGTATTCAAAACGCTGTTCCTCTATCCATATTTCATTGTCAAGCTGCTCCTTTACATACTTTGCAATTTCCTGCACACCCCTTTTAGTGCCTGTAAACCTTCCATCTTTAAATACCTGTTTTTGCAGGTTTACAAAACGGCAGTCCTTAAAGCTTCTTCTCTTCCAAGGCTTTAACGGGTCAATATAACTAACTTCACTTAAATCCTCAAGTTTTTCATCATATTTTGCAATAATATCAGCAATAGCCTTATTATTTTCATCATAAACCCTGTAAAGCTTTTTAAGTCCTGGATTAGTAATTTTCTCTACATTTTCAGAAACCTTTATCCTAGGTTCAAACACACCATTATTCTCTACAGCAGAGATTTTATAAACTGCACCAAAAACAGGTTCTGACTTGGATGTTATCAGCCTTTCACCAACCCCAAAACTGTCTATACGTGCCCCCTGTGTTATAAGTGACTGTATTGTAAATTCATCAAGGCTGTTAGAAGCAACTATCATGCAGTCACAAAGCCCTGCATCATCAAGCATTTTCCTTGCTTTCTTTGAAAGGTATGCGAGGTCGCCGCTGTCAAGCCTTATGCCTTTTAAGCGCTTTCCCATTGGCTCTAGCACTTCTTTAGCTGTCCTTATTGCATTAGGTATTCCGCTCCTTAATACATCATATGTGTCAACAAGCAGCACTGTCATATCAGGGTATGTTTCTGCATATTTCTTAAATGCTGTAAATTCATCCTGGTAAAACATAACCCAGCTATGTGCCATAGTACCGCTTACTGGTATTCCAAACATCTGCCCTGCAAGCACGGTTGCCGTAGAAGAAGCACCCCCGATAAATGCTGCCCTTGCACCATATACAGCAGCATCCATATTATGTGCCCTGCGTGCCCCGAAATCAGAAACAAGCCTGCCTGCCGCAGCATGGCATATCCTCCTTGTCTTGGTAGCAATAAGCGACTGGTGGTTTACTTCAAGAAGTATTGCTGTTTCTATAAGCTGTGCATCAACCAGCGGCGCAATAACAGTAATAACAGGCTCATCCGGGTACATAACTGTACCCTCTTCAAGCGCATAGATATCTCCCCTGAATTCAAAACTTTTAAGATATTCTAAAAACCTCTCATCAAATATGCCAAGGCCTCTTAAATAAGCAATGTCCTTGTCATCAAAATGAAGGTTCTCAATATATTCTATAATCTGTCCAAGCCCCGCAAATATAGAAAATCCCCCTTTATCAGGGTTATTGCGGTAAAATACATCAAACACAACCTTTGTGCTAGTGTCATCACCCGTAAAATAACCATTGCCCATTGTAAGTTCATACAAATCCATTACCATGCTTAAATTTCTTGCTTCATTCTGTGTATTCATCCAATATTCTCCCTTATACGTCTAATGCGTATCTCTTATCTGGATATTTCAGGAATTGACTATAGCTGAATTTAATTTTTCAATTACAGTATCTAAATCCATTCCATGAACACCACATGCCTGCTCTAAAGTTTCCCTTGCTGATGAAGGGCATCTGACACACCCAAGCCCCATTTCATTAAATACACTAATAGTTTCCGGGTGGTACTGTAAAATAGCACCAATCAGTGAATATTTTGAAATAACCATGCTCTCCTCCATATACCAGTCTAATATTATAACATAATAATATTACTTATTCTGGTTTCTTAAATAGATATTATACCAGATATTACAGGTTTTTCAACTTTTTTGGAAAACGGACGCAGTATTTCCGATGTTCCACTAAATTATTCCACTCCAGGAAAGTATGTCACAGACATGGCTTTTGCACGCATTATGTGTCATTAAGTTAAGGTAATATGCTGGAATTTAATAACTTTGGGCTGGCAAATCCAAAGTGTCTTACATGAACAAAGCACGCTTCCGCTTGGGCTCGC
>CAJTRU010000009.1:8434-27438 GCA_910579085.1 uncultured Lachnospiraceae bacterium
AGCTTCAGTAATTATACTATTTTTAAACAAGCCTCCTTAACTTAATGACATTGTAACGTAGCGGAAGCGTACCCCTGTACGGAATATTGTGGCTCTGGCACGTAAAACCGTCCGTTAGTTTACAAAAAAACAAAATAACTGTAAAATTATCCCATATCCAAAATCTATTGACTATATCCTATGGAAACGTTATATTAATACCATATATTTACAATATAGGAGGTATACTATGCCAGGCACAAAATTTGATGAAGCAATGCCTTTTGCACCGCTTAAAATTATATCTATTGGAAACCGTAATGAATTAGGCATGAAAATAGATAAACTAATTACTGCCCGAAGGAAAAAAGCCCTTCTGGACAATTGCAAGCCAGCTTTTAAAATGCCAGGATATAATGAAAATTCATATCTTGTACCATTTGAGTGTCCAAGATTTGGCACAGGTGAGGGCAAAGCGGTTATTAACAAGTCAATACGTGGTACAGACCTTTATATTATTGCTGATACAGTAAACTACAGTAACACATATACAATGCGTGGCTGTGAGTCACATATGTCACCAGATGATTATTTTATGGATATTAAACGTGTTATTATGGCATGTGGCGGGCATCCAAGACGTATTACTGTAATTATGCCTTATCTTTATGAAGGACGCCAGCACCTGCGTGTTAATAATGAGTCTCTGGACTGTGCCCAGGCACTACAGGAACTGGCAGAAATGGGAGTAAAGACAATTATAACATTTGACGCACATGACAGCAGGGTACAAAATGCAATCCCAACTATTGGATTTGAGAATTTTTTTACATCTTACCAGTTTATTAGTGCATTTTTAAATAACAATCCAGAGATAAAGCCAGATAAAGACCATCTTATGATAATAAGCCCTGATGAAGGCGGGATGCGCAGGGCGGTATATTATGCCAGCCTTCTTGGAGTTGATATGGGCATGTTTTATAAAAAAAGGGATTATTCCAAAAATATAGACGGTATGCATCCTGTAGTTTCAATAGAATTTCTTGGCAATGATGTAAGTGGCAAGGATGTTGTAATTGTTGATGATATGGCAGCCTCAGGCCATACTGCATTTGAAACAGCAAAAGAACTTAGAAAAAGGAATGTGGGTAAAATTATTATTTGTGTTACATTCGGGCTTTTTTCAAATGGTGCAGGTGAAATAGATGAAGCTTATAAACAGAATATTTTTGATGAGATTTATACAACAAACCTTTGTTACTGCCCAGAAGAAATTAAAAATAAAAGTTACTACCATAATGTTGACTTAAGCAGTTATACTGCCCTTATAATTGATACATTAAACCATGATATAAGTGTTAATGAAATTATGGATGCAAGCCAGAAAATACAGGAACTTCTGGCGGACAGGCAGGGTGTGTAGCCATACATCCTGCCTGTAATGGTAATATATACATTTTATTGTATATTCCTGATAATTTTTTTAAGCCTGCCTTTAACGGGAATTAGTACCATTACCCCTAAAATACCATATAATGTTGTATCCAGCAGTACTGCTATATTTATAGTAATTATATTTAATTCTTCCGTTGCGCCAGTCCACAATAACATAACCAAGTAAAACAAACTTAGAAAAATACCACTGGCAAGCAGTATTTTTTCTGCTATATCTATAGCAGAAACAGCATTTTCCAGTTTGGCAGTATCCTTTTCATTATGGAATAAAAACACAAAAGCGCTGCCAAAGTCTTTTAAAGCATCCGAAATATGGAGGGAAACAGCAAGCAGGAATACCATTGCTGCAATTCCATACAGGTCAAAGTACCATCCAATATGTATTCCGCCTGTCTGTGCTGGTAAAGATATTATAAATGCTACAGTTGCCACAATCCATGTAATACTTATAATAATATCTTTTATGTTTCTTTTCTTTGTTTCTTCACTGTCTTTAATTAAATTCATAATATTTTCCTCCGCTTTGCCAGGATATTCTTCCTGGGTTAAACTTTCTCCTGATAACAGTTCATTTACATTGATTTCAAGCAAATTGCACAAAGGCATTATAATGGAAATATCTGGAAGGCCGTTTCCACATTCCCACTTTGATACAGTTTTATCACTAACGCCAAGTGCTTCACCTAACTGTTTCTGGGTCATCTGTTTTTCTTTTCTCTGTTGTGCTATAAAACTGCCAATTTTCTTTTGCTCCATAAATACCTCCTTTGGCAAATCCTGGTTAAATTGCAGGTGCTTCTTTTACTGTATAGTACTATCCATATGTGTCCTTTGTAAACCTGCTAAAAGCAGAGAGCTCTACATATCATAGAATAATGCCTAAAAACTGCCTGCAGCACCGGAAATATGCTGTTACATGACAGAACCACAAAATAAATACTATAACCGGAAATTATCTTATATTTTTATATATTATGCATTTATGATACATTTACGTAATAAAAAGCATACAGCATGAAGCTATTATTTATTTAAAGTTTTTATTATACAAACCAATTATAACTTTAGATAAGGAGAGTGGCATTATGTTTAAAAAATTATTTAAAAATGCATTCTATTGCGCAGCTTGTTCAATTATTGTTTCATTAATATTTTGTTTTATATGTTTAAAAGGAAGTAATAAAACAGAAACTGTGCAAAACACGCACAATAGTACCATTGCAGAAAAAAGTTCCAGCAATAAGGCTGTGGTAAAAGATGTTTCTTTAGCAAAAGAAAATAAGAATAGTAAAAGTAAATATATTGATAAGAAATGTCTTAAAATTTATAATAAGAACCAGGACATTCTGGTTCTTACAAACAGGGATAACCCTCTTCCAAATGACTACACCCCTTCACTTAAAAATATATGCAATGGAAGACTTCAGGCTTCAGCATATCTTTATGAAAGCCTTGTACAGATGCTTTCTGATGCTAAAATACAAGGGCATAGTTACTGGATAGCCTCTGCCTACAGAGACTATGAAAAGCAGCAAAGCCTTGTTGATGAAGATGTGAATGCATTTGTAAACCAGGGCATGTCATATGAAAGTGCATTAAAAGAGGTGTATAAGGAAACAATGCCAGCAGGGTGCAGTGAACACCAGACAGGGCTTGCCCTTGACATACTCTGTTCAGGCAACACTAATATGGATGTTTCACAGATGGATGAACCTGGAAACCAGTGGCTGCGTGAAAACTGTTATAAATATGGTTTTATATTGCGCTATCCAGAAAACAAAAGTGCGGTTACAGGGGTTAATTTTGAACCATGGCATTTCAGGTATGTTGGTAAGGAAGCAGCAAAATATATAACAAAACACCATATCACTCTTGAAGAATTTTATAAAAAGCTTGGAGTGAATACCACAATTGCCTGAAATACCTTGTGTATGGACTGGTAAATGCCTATGCCTGTCTGTACATTACAACTGTATCATTTTCCCTTAGTACCGTTTTTCCATCAGGAATAACAGTTTCATCATCCCTTACAATCATGGCAATAAGCATATCTTCTGGAATGTCAAGTTCACCTATTGCCTTGTCACACCAAGGGCCAGTTTTGGAAATACTTCGTTCTTCAAGCTGGTCCTGCCCGCTTGGCTCATATGGAGGGACAGACAGTATAATATCATCTCCTCCAAATATTTCTGTATCCCCTTTTGTTATCACTGTTTCATTGCCTCTTTTTATCATAACTGCAAGTGAGCCTGTTGGCATATTTACATCCCTTATTTTTTTATTTTCCCAGCTATGGCCCGCTGGTATATGCATCCTCATAAGCTGTAATGCAGTTTCTTCCTGGTAATCATTAAATGTTTTTCTTACATCTGATTTTTCATCCACCATTCCCAGCTTCCTTGCCACTGCTGGAAGCAGCGTCCCCTGTATTGAAACTGAAAAAAGCGACACCATAAATACTATATGGTATAAATCCTGTTTTATTGAAATATCCTGTGCTACTGCTGTTATTGCAAAAACAACTGAAGAAGCACCCCTGAGACCTGCCCATGAAACCAGAAGGCACTGTCTTGCGCTGCACTTAAATGGCAGCATCAGCCCAAAAACAGCCACAGGCCTGGCAATTATAGTTAAAAATATAACTATTGCAAGTGCCTTTGGCATAATAGCTGGCATAAGATGAGGAAATGACAAAATCCCGATTAAAAAGAATATTGAAATCTGTGCAAGGCTTGTTACACCATCAAAAAACGGGATTAAATTTTGTTTATTCTGTATTTTGCTATTACCAGCAATAATCCCGAATAAATAAATGCTAAGATATGTATTGCCCCCAAGCAGGCTGTTTATCCCAAAGCAGCCAAGAACTGCCGCAATAATAAAAATTGTATCCAGCCCTTCTGAAACAAGCTTTGTCTTTATAAGAACTAATATAACTAATTTTGCAAGTAAAACACCAATAATTACACCAAATAATACCTGTTGGATTACTGTTATGGCAACGTTCCCACTCTGTCCAGCAGACATAAAACCAAGTGCTATCACTGTAAGCATATATGAAACAGGGTCATTGCTCCCGCTCTCTACCTCAAGCACAGAATCTGTCCCGTCTATAAGTGCAAGTTTCTTTTTACGTAGTATTGCAAATACACTGGCAGCATCGGTAGAAGATAAAACTGCGCCAATAAGGAAACTTTCTATTAATGAAATATGAAGCACAAAATAACATAAAAATGCAGTTATAACAGCCGTTACTACTACACCTGCTGTAGAAAGCACTATGGACTTTCCAGCAACCTTCCTGGCAACAGGCCAGTTAGTATTAAACCCTCCATAAAACATAATAAAAAGCAGTGCTATTGCACAAATATTTTCTGCAAGTACAAAATTGTCAAATGGTATCTTAAATATACCATCACTTCCAAACAACATGCCTATAAACATAAATAAAATCAGTGCTGGCATACCAAATTTATCCGAAAACTTTTCTGCCAGCACACAAAGCAATATTACACATGCAATAATTAGTACATAAGAAGCCATAAAAATCCCCTTAAAACCATATTTTATATATATCCAGGGCGCAATATAAATGCGCCCTGTTTACCCACCCTTGTTCTGTATCTTTTTAACCCTTTTAAGTACAGATGTGTCAAGGTTATTTTCTTTAATAAGCCTTAACGCCACCATTTTATTAATCCGGTAATTTATAGATACAGTCCTGTTTCCATCAGTATAAATAAAATGGTCCCCGCTCTGCCTTGATAATTTAAACCCATTTCCTTCTAAAATCTGCCGCATTTCTTTTGTGTTGTAAACAATAGGCCTTGTACTCATGCACAACCCTCCTCTTCATTTCCATATCCTGTAAATACCAGGATAAACGCCAGATTTGTATGATTAGGTTTATTATACTATAAAAGACAGAATATATAAAGGACAAAACAAAAACATTACAGTGTTAATCCCTGCTTCCAATCATTACAGGTTCTTCATATCCCAGTGCATATGTTTGTTCTTTGTAGGTTTCCAGTGCTTCTGCCTGGTTTTTCAGTTTAAACTTAGACACCTGCATTTCAAGCCCTCTTATCTGTCCTGATAATTCTTCACTTGCAGATGCACACTGCTGGCTTGTTGCAGAATTTGTCTGTACTACATGTGATACCTGTGCCAGCGCCTGGTCTATCTGTGCTGTTGCTGTAGCCTGGTTATTTGATGCCTCTGCTATATCTGTACTAAGGCTTGTAATCTTATCAACCATTTCTGAAACTAGTGCCAGGGATTTTGCAGTTTCCCTTGCAAGATGTGAACCTCTCTTTACTTTTTCAATAGAATCTTCTATCATTCCAGCAGTCTGGCTTGATGCCTGTGCAGACCTGCCAGCAAGGTTTCTTACTTCCTCTGCTACTACCGCAAAACCTTTGCCATGTTCCCCTGCCCTTGCCGCTTCAACAGATGCATTAAGTGCAAGTATATTTGTATTAAATGCAATGTCATCAATTACTTTTATTATTTTCTGGATATTTTCAGAGGCTTCATTAATTTCTTCCATTGCAGAAACCATTTCACTCATATATTCATTGCCACTGGTAATATCTTCTTTTGTCTCCAGTACAATACTGTTTACTTCATTTGCCTGTGCTGCATTATCCTTTGTCTTATTTGCAATATCTGTGATAGATGCTGAAATCTGCTGTATTGCACTTGCCTGTTCTGTTGAACCCTGTGCAAGTGTCTGGCTTGCAGAAGCAATCTGCCCTGAACCAATTGTAATCTGGTTTGCAGCACTTTTTATTACACTAAATGCAGTATTATTATCTTTAATAAGTTTCTCTATTGCCTTACCAACAACATCCTTTGCTGATGCTGGTGTGTAGTCAATATCAAGGTTCCCGCCAGCAAGCTGCTCAAGCGCCTTTGCTTGCTGTTTAAGGTGGCTGGCCATATCACAGAAACTATTATGTAACAACATAATTTCATTTTTACTGTTATTGCTTCTTTCAATATCATGGTCTATATCTCCAGAAGCTATGTGTCCTGCAATTTCTGTAAGTTTTACAAGAGGGTCGCGTATAATCCTTATTAATATACGTGACCTTAGCATTGTACTTAATACAACAAACACCAGGAAAACCAAGACTATAGTATTTGAAATATTCCTGTTCCTGGCTTCTTTTTCAATCATTGCAGAAGCCTTTGACTGCAAGTCTGCAATAAGCTGGTTTACCAGTTCTGCTGCTTCATTTGCTGACTGCACGCCATTTTCATAAAGGTATGTTCTTGCCTGTGCTACATTTCCCTGTGAAACATATAAAAGACATGTATCCACATCTGCCAGGTATAACCCAATCTGTTCCTGCGCTTTTTTATATTTATCAATAATTGCATCATCAAGGAATTCCTTTTCTGCCTTTTCAAAGGATTTTTCCATATTTTCCCTTGTTGTTTTTATCTTCTCTATTGCGGTATCCCGCTTTATACTGTCACGTGCATACAAGTACAAAATATTCCTTAAATCAACCTTTACTTCCTGGAAATATGCAAATCCCATTGATACATCACCCTGTATTTTGCCATAATTATTATAGAGCATATCACTGTTACTTGCTTCTGACTGAATAATATAATAATTTCCAAATGCAAGACAAAGTATATATATTATCATCGAGACAAATGTAATATATATCATATTTCCAATCTTAATTTTTCTCATTACAAAATAATCCTCCTTTAAATAAAAAATTTGTAGTCCATACCATCCAGGGAAACGCCTTCTATTCTATAATTATTAAACGTTCCTTTTCTGATATAATTATAGATTTTTTCATATATTATGTTATAATGTTATCATAAAAAAAGTAAAACAGCAAGGACTAACATAAATGAAAATATTAGTATACCACTGGAATTCATATAACCAGAAAACCATTGAAAATGCACTTTCAGAATGTGGATGCTGTATAACTTTTCTGGCATCACAGGCAGAGCATATTGAAGAAGATACCGTTTTTACAGATAAAGTTATAGAAGAACTCAAAAAATACAAGTATGATATGCTATTTTCTGTGAACTTCTTTCCAGTGCTTGCACATGCGTGCCATGAATCAGATACACCATATGTAAGCTGGAATTGTGACAGCCCGCTTCTTGCAATGTACAATAATGCTGTATTTTATGAAACTAATTTTATATTTACATTTGACCGTTCTAATTATGAGGAGTTTAAAAACCTTGGTGTAAAGCATATTTACCACCTGCCGCTTGCCTCTGGCGGCTTTAAGGATGTTCTAAAAAACAGTATGCCTTTTAAATATGATGTATCTTTTATAGGAAGCCTTTATGAAAAAAATTCTTTTGACAATATTTCAGAAAAACTTCCTGATTATTTATGTGGGTATTTTGACGCTGCGCTTTATGCACAATTACAGGTATCAGGAGGCAATATTATTGAAAAGCTGCTTACCCCTTGCATATGCAGGCAGCTTGAGGAAATAACCGATTACAGGCAGTCAGATGCTTCATTTGCAGATATACGGACGCTTTTTTCCACAACAGTACTTGGGTTTAAAGCAGCATCAATGCAGAGAAACCTGTACCTTAACAGCCTTTCTGTATACCTAAATAAAAATAAATTTAATAACAATAAATGTTTCCTGCACCTTTTTACTGGAAGCAGTACAGACAGGCTTATGCTTGTAAAATGCCATAACAAGGTGGATTACCATACACAGATGCCTCTGGTTTTTAACCAGAGCAGAATTAACCTTAACATGACAATACCAAATATACAGACAGGTATTCCACTACGTGTCTGGGATATATTAAGCTGCGGCGGGTTTCTTCTTACTGATTTCCGCATTGAGCTTATGGACTATTTCACTCCTGGCAAAGAAATTGATATATTTGAAGATATAGAAGAACTACAGGATAAAACAGGCTTTTACCTGTCACATGACAGCATAAGAAATAAAATTGCAAGTAATGCATATAATAAAGTTTCTAAACAACATACCTGCCAGGACAGGATAATGGCAATTCTTGAAACAGTTTTAAAAGAATTATAAAATGGAGGTTTAAAATGACAGCTAATTATTTGGATGAAGAAAATGCAGAATACAGCGAAAGGTACGGGCTTGCTTATAGCCGGATACAGCTAATAAACAGCGAAACTTCTGGCAGCGGTTCACCACTTCCAGAGGAACTTTCTGCCTATTTCCATAAAACATCCGCTTTTATTATAGAAACCTGTGAGGCATACAACCTTGCAAGCTCTGGAATGTTAGACAAGATGGACATTACAGGGCTTAAAAAACTTAACCAGTCACTTTATAAAGATATTAACGGCAGCAACTATGAAAACAGCTATGCAGAACCAGGCTTTGCAACTAGAAAACTTGGAAAAGATATTGGCCAGCTTCTTTGTGTCCTGTATACAGAAATGCGTGTAAACATCGTATATGCTTTTGAAAAGCGCCTTTCATTACTTGTACCTCTGCTTGAACTTTATATACAGGTTTATAATATTCTTGAAGACAGCCCGTCTGCTGCCACAGAAATACATGATGCAATTTATTATTACTTCTTTGACTATGCAGATATTATGGCAGAAGGAAGGATACGTTCACTTTTAGACCCTGGCCTGTCTTTTGCTACAGATATAATTATGCATAAAGATTTATCAGACCCATCATATTTATATCTTTTTGGGGAATATATTTCTGAAAATGAGCTTAAAACTTCAGAATATTTGAACACACTTCCAGAAAGCAGCATAAAAGATATGGCTTCAACATTTACAGAAGGCTACAGAAAGGGGTTTGAAGCATATAATATTGACCTTTCCAAAAAGGGTACTGTCAATATACGCTATGTGCTTGGATTTGAAAGAATTGTGCGCGAAGCCATACTCCAGTTTGGCAAAATGGGATTAAAACCTTGTATTTACAGGGCGGAAAGAGGGCTGCTTTACCGTTCTTCTGGCCATAAAAACGGTTATTATGGTGGCAATGCTAACAGGCAATATGACTATGACCACCGCATGGATGAATCCATAATATTTGACAAAGCATTTGCAGACCGCCGTTTAAGCGCACAGCGCAAGGCTTTTGAAGACATGAAAGAACTTGCATCTTTATATGCAGGCCCTGCTGTCATGGAAACATTCGGCGAAACAGATTTTACTGCTGCTGATAAAAAAGCTGCACCACGCTTTAATGAAAAACAACAGGAACAGCGCACAAACTTTATGGCAGCATCTTCACTCCTTACTAATGAATTTATACCAGGAGATACAACAAGCTTTACAATTATTGCTTACCCTGTCCCTTCAATTGGAGATAATTACCAGGAAATATTTAATGAAACAATAAAGGTAAATACATTAAACCCGTCTTTATATGAAAAAATACAGACATGCCTTATTAATGCACTTGATACTGGGGATTTTGTAACTGTAACAGGACGTGGCAGAAATATTACTAATATAAATATTGCCCTTGCACCTTTAAATAACCCTGCAAAAGAAACAAAGTTTGAAAACTGCCTTGCAGACGTAAATATACCTCTTGGGGAAGTATTTACATCACCACAGCTAAAAGGCACAAACGGTCTTTTACATGCAACATCCATTTACCTGGACGGGCTTATATATAAAGATTTAAAATTAGAATTTAAAGACGGGGTGGTTACAAATTATTCATGCAGCAACTTCGGCACAGAAGAAGAGAACCAGAGATATATACACGAAAACCTGCTACACCAGCACAAAACCCTTCCACTTGGTGAATTTGCAATAGGCACTAATACAACAGCTTACCAGATGGGCCAGAAATATAATATAGCACACAAACTCCCTATCCTTATAACAGAAAAAACAGGCCCGCATTTTGCAATAGGCGACACATGCTTTTCACATGAAGAAGAACTGCGCACTTATAATCCTGATGGAAAGGAAATGAAATGCAAAGAAAACAGTTTCTCCATGCTGCGCCATACAGATACCAGCCATGCTTATTTTAACTGCCATACTGATATTACAATTCCATATAATGAACTTGGTGATATTATAGTCCATAAACCTTGTGGAACTATGGTTAAAATAATTGAAAACGGAAAGTTTGTGCTTCCAGGCACAGAAGAACTAAACAAACCACTAGATTAAAATATCCCCAAAACATAAAAATGCAAAGACGGCTGAATTCCAGCCAGCTTTGCATTTTCCACTATAATAAAACACAATATTTATTTTTAAAAACTGCCTGAAATCTTTTCATTGAAATATTCATCTGCTATCATTTCCAGGTAGGAAGTATCAAGCTGTTTATAATAATCTGAAAGCATTTCACCAATTTTTGATATTACAATTAATTCATTTTCCTCATCTGGTACATTTGTATCCCTCCAGCTTCCAACAATTTCACCTGTAATATTCTCATCAAGCCAGAGTTTTATCTCTTTTGTCAGTGCTTCTTCCTCTGATATCTGCCCTTTAATCTTACCAGATTTTATAACTGAAGCAACACCATTAGCTATAAAAAATGCAAACATACATAATAAAAGCACTAATACTATATCATTATATGTTAATGGAAGTATTTCAAGCTTGCACAACACAAGATATGCTATTCCAATTAACCCAAATATAACAAATGTAATTCCTGATGTCCTGGTATCTTTATACTCATCCGCCTTCTTTGTATAAGTTTTAGATGAATTATTTAAAATTCCCTCTGGTGTTTCATTGCTGCCTTTTTCCCCGCAGCTGTCATTTCCTGCACCTAAAGCTTCTTTTTCCTGTTCATCCTGTTGTGCTATCATAAAACCACGCATAAGCTTCTCTGCCTGTTTTGCCTGGCTCTGTGGCACAGTAATTATATAAACACCATCTTCTTCTTTTTCCTTTGCATTTGTAATTCCTGAAAACTTCAAGTATTCCAAGAGTTTTGCCGCTGTCTCTTCATCCTTTAATTCACATAAACCTGTAATTAAAAAATCATCTTCTGTCCCTTCAACCAGTACTGAACCACATTCTGCACAGATTGTAATTCCCTTCTGGTATTCTGTCTTACATACTGGACACCACATATTCTTCCCGTTGCCAAAAATCTATAAAAATATATAAATCTTGTTTAATTCCCTGTTCCACGAGTCCGGTTTTGAAAACTATAAATAGTAGTCTACTTTCGTTTGATGTAACTCTCCGAGGGCGTAAATTCGGATACAACGCATCCTACATATTAACATTATCTTGTTAGTGATACTATGCTAATTTATATCTTGAAAGATTAATACACGCATTTAAATCCCTATCAATAGATAACCCACAGCTACAGCTGTAAACTCTGTCTTTAAGTTTTAAATCCTTATTAATTTTTCCGCATTGGCTACAAGTCTTTGATGATGGATAAAATCTATCTGCTACAACTAATTCAATTCCTCTAAACTTACACTTATACCCAAGTTGTCTTCTAAATTCATAAAAACCTTGTTTTCTTATAGCATCAGACAGATGTTTATTTTTCATCATTCCTTTAACATTTAAATCTTCTATTACAACTCTGTATGGCTTGGTTTTCACTATACTTGTTGTAGTCTGGTGAAGATAATTGTTTCTTATATTAGCCAGTCTTCTATCCACTTGCTGTATCTGCTTTTCAAGTTTTATAATATTTTTAGTTTTGACATACTCCTTTCCTTTTTTATTTTGTTCATATTTTCTGCTTACTTGCCTTTGTAATTTTTTCAATCTCTTTTCAATTTTTCTAACTGTATAAGTTTTATTTATATTTTTATAAACTGTACCACTAGAACATATTGCTAAGTTTTTTAATCCTAAATCAACCCCTAATGATATATCTGTTAAATCTTCTTTAATTTCTTCCTGCTCTGCACCTACTGAAATATACCAGTACTTGTTATCATAACTTATTCTCGGATTGCTATATTTAACCCCGGCTGGCAGTTGTTCATTTGTTTTTATCCAGCCAATTTTTTCGATGCTGACTAATTTACTTTCTTTAACTTTCAGCTTAATGTTATCATTATAAAATGACTTCTTGCCCTTTCTTTTGCTCTTGAATTTTGGTTTACCTGATAATCCTTTGAAAAATCTTTTATAGGCATTACAAGCATCTTTAACAGCTTGTTTAGATACATTATTAGATACTTCATTTAACCAGCTTAACTCTGATTTCTTTAGCTGTGTCAGCTCTTTTCTAAGAACCTTGTCAGATATAAATTTACCACCATTTTTATAATTTTCTTCTTGTCTTGCAAGAGTCCAGTTATATATAAATCTTGCAGTGCCAACTGACTGCCATAGCTTTTGCTCTTGTAATTCACTTGGATATAACCTGGCTTTTTCCGCTCTCCTGCCTTGCAATCTACAACTAAATACAGTAACTATTTGAATTAAATCTTCCACCAGCTCCTGGTCTTCTGTTTTTTCAGTATTGTCAATGATTTCAATAGCAGTTCCATATTTTTCACAAAGATTTTCAATTAATTCATATCCAAATCTAATTAATCTGTCTTTGTAAAGAACTACTATTTTATCAACTTCTGAATTAGTAACCATATCTAACAACTTGTTTAAGCCTTTTTTATTGTAGTTAATCCCACTTCCAATATCTGAAATAATCTCAAATTGATAGCCTTTAGCGTACATGTATGTTTTTACATTTTCAATTTGTCTTTCAAGGCCATCTTTTTGTTTGTGGGAACTAACCCTGCAATATCCTATAGTTTTCTTATTTAATTTATCTTGAGGTTTTAAACCTAAAAAATGATTAAGTTGTTCCTGGGAATAATATCTTGTACCAGCTTTTGTTATGTGATGCGGTTTTAAAGAACAACTTTTATCCCAATTTCTAAGAGTTTGAATAGTTTTACCTATTTTATTTGCAAATTCTCCTATTGAGTAATACTTCATAATTTATCGCCTCAATAAGATTATATTATCTATAAAATTTCAATATATTTTTATATGTTTTTATATATTTAATCTAACTATTGAAACCCCCTCCTGATTACAGAATGACATTTCCCGCCCGATATAAAACGGGGTTATTGTCCTTTATTCCAAAACCTTGAAACAGAACTATAACCCCATTATTATAACATCTGCATCCCTAATTATCTTATTGCTTCTTTAACCTTGGCTGCCTTTCCAACCCTGTTACGAAGATAGAATAATTTAGCACGCCTTACTTTACCTTTGCGGACTACTTCAATTTTGTCAATAATTGGTGAATGTAATGGCCATGTCTTTTCAACACCTACACCGTTAGAAAATTTCCTTACTGTAAATGTTTCCCTTATCCCGCCATTCTGTCTTTTAAGGACAGTTCCTTCAAAAACCTGGACACGCTCCCTTGTTCCTTCAATAACCTTGGCATATACTTTTATAGTATCACCAATGCCAAACTCAGCAACTTCTTTCTTTAACTGCGCATCCTCAATTTCCTTAATAATGTCATTCATCTGTGTGACCTCCTTATTTATCTTGATGTTCTTAATACTTATGTGCCATGCATCCGTAACAGAGGAACATCTCCTATACACAACATCCAGTATTCTACCACAGACTGCCATATATTGCAAGGGGTTTATCTACGCTTTTGATGCCCCGTCTACTGATAAAATCTCTCCTGTTACATAACTTGCCATGTCACTTGCCAGGTAAAGGAACGCATCTGCTACTTCTTCTGGTTCTCCTGCCCTTCCAAGTGGTATTCTTGCTGAAATTGCCTTTACTGTCTGTTCTGGCAGTGCTGCAACCATATCTGTCTTTGTAACGCCTGGCGCAACTGCATTAATGCGTATTTTGTCTTTGCCAAGTTCCCTTGCAAGTGAGATTGTAAGGCCATTTACTGCAAACTTGCTGGCTGGATACCCTGCACCTGCTGGCTGTCCTGATATGCTTACCATTGAACTTGTATTAATTATACATCCGCCGCCCTGTTCTTTCATAATCTTTGCTGCTGGAAGGATTGCATAAAAAACTGCTTTTACATTTAAGTCAATAATTTTATCAAATTCTTCTGCTGTATAATTATATAATGGTGTGCTTGATGAAATGCCTGCGTTATTTACAAGAATATCCAGCCTTTTATACTTTTCATATACTTTATTGACCGCTTCTTCTACTTCTGTGGCATTTACCAGTGAAGGACACATTCCTTCCACTTCCCATGCAGGGTTTTCAGCATTAAGCTTTTCCATTGCTTTGTCCACTGTTTCCTGGCGTGAGCCAAATAAAACCACTTTTGCACCATTAGCAAGGTATTTACGGACTATTTCAAATCCAATCCCCCTTGTTCCTCCTGTAACTATTGCTACTTTTCCTTTTAACATAATCTGCACCAGTCCGCGGACAGAAACCTTTGTTACTGCCGGGCATAATATCCTTTCCATTTATTTTATACAGTATACCATATTTCTGGATTTAATCCTACTCTTAATAGCAGCTTTTTGCAGCAGAACTTCCAGCTATATAACCACTTGTCCATGCCCATTGCAGGTTGTAACCACCACATATGCCATCTATGTCCGCTATTTCACCTGCAAAATAAAGCCCGCCGCAAATCTTGGATTGCATTGTATTTCCATTAATTTCTGATACTGGTATGCCACCACATGTTACCTGTGCTTTGTCAAATCCTCCTGTTGCTTCTATATTTAAGTGCCATGCTTTCATTGTTTTTGCAATTTTATTTATCTCTTTATCTGTAATTTCTATTGCCACACGCTTTACAGATATTTGGCATTTCTTTAGGATTGCCAGTGCAAGCCTGTTGTTTAATATGCCTTCCAGCATATCCCCTGCACTGTGGTTTACAGGGTCTTTCCTGCGCTTTTTTAATTCACTGGCGATTTCTTCTGTGCTGTATAAAGGCATAATATCTATAATAAGATATGGTTTTCTTTTTTTATACAGTTCTGCTGATATGTATCTGCTAACCTGGAATACAGGTATTCCTGATATTCCCTGTGCCACAAACTGTAGTTCCCCGCTGTCCTCATATAACAACTGCCCTGTACTGTTATATGCACTGACAGTCCCCTTTGTCCTTACACCTGCCCAGTCTTTCAGAAACTTTTCATCAAGTATACATGATGTAAGTGCTGGAAGCGGCTGGATTAATGAATGTCCAAGGCATTTTGCAATTTTATACCCTGAACCATCAGAACCATGTACAAAACCAGCCTTGCCACCTGTTGCAATAACCAGTCTTTTTGTAAAATACTGTTTCTTATCTGTTTCAACAATAAAACCATCTTGCATCCCGCTTTTTTTATTAATATGTATTTTAGCTTTAACCACTGTTTCATCTGTATTTATAACTGTATCTGTATTTTCAAGCTGTCTTTCCAGTATATCCCTTACACTTGAAGCCTGTCCTGGCAATGGATATACATATCCGTCTTTTTCATATGGCATTATTCCATATTTTTTAAACAATTTTATTGTTTCCATATATCCAAATTTCTTTAATGCATCCAAGGCAAACAAACTTCCTGCCCCGCTGCTGCTCCTGTAACATTCCCCTGACTGGTAATAATTAGTATAATTACATTTGCCATTGCCAGTCGCCAGTATTTTCTTGCCAAGAAGAGGCATTTTTTCAATAACAGTAACACCCTTGCCACTTCCAGAAGCAGCAAGGGCAGCCATTATACCTGCTGCCCCTCCTCCTGCAATTAATATATCTGTTTTATCCATTAAATTTCCCCCTGTAACATATACATAACACATAAAGCCTAGTAATACAAACCAGACTGTACATGCCCACTTTGCATTTGTGGAAATAAATATAATTTATGAAGAATAGTTCTCCAGAATACTATATAGTTCATCTTCATCCTGGACTTCTATGCCATTTTTAAGCGCACGCCTCTCTTTTGCATGGAGGTTTTCAGTTTCTATGCCTGTATATTCATATACATTCTTTTTATCACCATAGTAAACAACTACTTCACCATCAACTGCAATAAGGTAATATTTAAACTTAACCTTTGAGCTGTTATATATTTTCCTTACAACAAGACGTTCATTTGAAAAACTTGTGACACCCATGCTTTGCAGTCCTTTTAAAAATTCTTCTGCTGGCACGTCTTTCATATAATCTTTACAGAAATTATCTGCATCTTCCCTTTTAAGCCCTACAAGTTCTTCTGGAAGTGTTTCATACTCAACAGTAGTTGTATCCTTTACAGCATCATAATTTTCAATCTGGTAAATGGTCTGTACTGAAAGTGTGTCATAATCACTTGTATCTGTCTGTACATTATCCTCTTCCATATGCTGCTGTCTTTCTGAAAGCTCTTCATACCTTGATTCCACTTTATCTGTAACAACTGCATCAATTTCACTGTAAACCTTTTCTTCACTGCTTATTTGCATTTCTTTAAAGTGCTTCAGTGCTGATTTATAACAAATATAATTGCCAAGGGCAAATAATGCCAGCAATGCACATATAGCACAGGAATATTTAATTACATTTTTCATAAAATCACCGGACCTTTCTCTACAGCCTTAATATTATTATCGCCCGGCAAAACCATATTTATACAGTCCAGAAACCATTTTCAATAAAAAACTGTGCTGCCTTTTCTGCACCTTTTGTAATTTTCTGGTTATATCCAATCATCTCCAGCAGTTTTATTGCATTACGTGTTTTTGTAGTACCTTTCCTGAGTTTATAGTCAAAAACAACATTATTCTCTTCAACTTTTTCTTCAAAATGATAATTATCAAACCTTCCTGAAAGTATTTTGGCAAGTTCAAGGTCATGGGTTGCAGCAAAACACATAGCTTTTGCATCTGCTATGCATCCAAGTATCTGTGATGAGGATGCTATACGCTCAAGTGTATTAGTCCCTCTTAAGACTTCATCTATAAAGCACAATACTGGTGTGTCTGCCTCTGATGCCTTATCAATAATTCTCTTAAGTGATTTTATTTCTACGATGTAGTAGCTTTCATTGCTAAAAATATCATCCCTTAATGCCATTGACGAATATATATGGAAAAAACATGAACTATAGCTGTCTGCAAGTACTGTATGGATTGTCTGTGCAAATATTGCATTTAGTGCAACTGTTTTTATAAATACTGATTTGCCAGATGCATTAGAGCCTGTAATTAGTATACTTCTGTCCGCACTGGCTGAGTTTTTGACAGGCTCATCTAAAAGCGGATGGTATAATTCTGTAAATTCCATTTTTATATCCTTTTTTGAATACGCTTTATTAAGCACTGGCACACACCATGAACCAGCACCTGCCCTGAATGATGCAATGGAAACCATGCTGTCTATATAACCTGTTGTATTATAAATTCCCATTAACTCTTTCTCATGTTTTTTAAGTTCCTCTGCCATATTGCATATTTTTATTAAATCTATATGGAAAAGAATTCTAATATAATCCATAAGTGAATCAAGCAAATCCCCGCTCATGTTTCCTCCCGCAACAATCCAGCTATTGCTGCTGAACTTTTTAAGGGCACGTGCACATGAAACAAGATGCTCTTTATATTGTCCAATTCCCTGTATATTTGCTTCTGCAACACTTTCTGACTGGCGGATAATCCTTGCTATAAATGTAAATACCTGTATATACTGGTCTGTTTCTGCCTTGCTTCTGTAATATGTTATTACATTGTGTATAATTATAATAGCTGTTATAAGTACCATTACAGCAGGTTTTACCATACACAGGCACAAAGAAACCATAAGTGCAAGACAAGAAAAGATATGGTATAGTTTATCTCCTGTGTCCATACTGCTGATAGTTTTAATATAACTGTATACTGAAACTTTATTTAACTTGCCCATCCCTGCAAGTGCCATTTGCAGTTTTATACGCTCATTTTCATCTGCCTGGATACAATTAATTGTATTCTCCCTCTCCTCCAGCAAAGAAATATCTGTAACAGGCTTACGTATAAGGGTATACAGGTATTCCTCCCCTATAGAAGTCATAGTATGGTTTAAATCCATAAATACTGCATCAATATCAAGGTCATTGCATGTTATATCATCAACATCACAGCCAGACACATTTTGTCTGTAATAATATTTTATGCTCTCAAGAATATCATGGGAATATTCTTCCCTCGAAGGGCTGCCCCATGTATTTTTAAGACGCCAGAAAAGCCTCTGTTTGTACCTGCGCTCATCATAAATGCCTTTAATAATAAGAAGCAGTACCAGTATTACAGCAATAATTGCAATTTTATAAGTAGTATCCATAACAAGCCTCCATTTTGCAATGTTTTAGCATATTATACCAGAAAATGCCAGAAATACAAGGTGGATAATTTCCAGTTATCTTTTGTTATTGTAATATGGTGGACGGACGCAGGGTTTCTGTGTCCAGCTTAAACATATTCCATGACAGGGCACGCTCCCGCTACGTCAGCCCACGCAGCAGTGCATAGTATCCCTATGCCACAAAAAAAGTAACATTTTTTGTGGCATTGCGTACGGGATACAAACACTGGCGGTGCTGAAGTGTCCCTGTCATGGAATAATGTTTAGCTGGAACACTGGAAACCTGCTGTATAC